>NZ_JBEXTZ010000009.1:0-131322 GCF_040614195.1 Amycolatopsis sp. NPDC006125 | reverse complement strand
CTCGTAGCCGGCCGGCCGCAGCGGCAGCATGAACTGGCCCGACCGGGTCGCCGGAGGGGCCGCCGCAACACCCCCACCGCCACCGCTGGCGGGTCGCTTGCCGCTCTTTCCGCCGTGGGCGGTGCCGGCGCCGCCGAGTAGGCCCATCGTCTTGTAGGCGATGACGCCGCGGGCGAGGGAACCGAGCAGCGACCGGCGCCCGGTGCGCAGCGGGGCCAGGCACCAGAACGGGATCTTGATCAGCACCCACATCAGCGCCAGACACAGCAGCAGGTTCACCAACCCTGACAGCGTCGGCCCGAACACGGTGAACCCGCCCGGGGCGAAGAACACCCGCAACGCCACGACCATCGCCAGCGACTGCCCGACCTGGATGGCCAGCACCCCGCCGAAGGCCTTCCACCACGCCTGCGCGATGCCCTCAGTGTGCGGGAGGGCGTGCCACATCAGCGCGATCGGGGCGGCCGCGATCAGCAGCACGGTGAGCATCACCCGGACGATGAAGGTGAGCAGCAGGACCACGACCATCACGGCGAGCGCGAGCCCGATGAAGATGAGCCACAGCCCGCCGCCGTTGAGCGCGCCGAGCACCATGTCGGTCAGCGCCTTGCCCGCGGTCTGCGGGTTCACGCCCTCGCCCATGACGGCCTGGGCGAGCGCGTTGGCGATCTGGATCGCCTTGGTCGCCACGAACAGCGACAGTGTCCCGGCGAGGAACCCGATCGCGACCCGGGGTGCGATCTCCTTGATGGTGTAGCGGGTTTGCAGGGTCTCGTAGCCCATCACGACGATCCCCGCGACGACCACGATGATGACGTAGACGGCGAGCAGGATCTGCCACGACTCCGTCCACAGCTGCCCGACACTCGGCAGCGAGGACGGCTCGGGGGTGGTCAGCAGCGTCTTCCCGAGTAGCTCGAGCAACGGGTTGAGTGCGTCGGTCACCACGGTGCGGAAGAAGTCGTCGATCGCCTCGGTGACGCAGGCGACCGGGTCGGTGATGCCGCACTCGTCCGCGTCCTCCCCGTCCTGCCCCGGCACCGGTGTCTGGCCGGGGCCGCCGGGTTCGAGCGGGGTCGGCTGCGGAATGCAGTTCGGCCCCTCACATGACGGAGGAGTGGTGGGTGCCGGTGTGCCGGTGCATTCGGGCATCAAGGCGCCGGGGAAGCACGACACCGGCGGCGTTGTTGGGTCCGGCACCAGCGGTGTGCTCGGCACTCCCGAGGGCGGCGGTGGGTTGCCGGTCGGCAGGATGCAGGCCGGGTCGGTCGAGCCTGGTGTGCACGACGGTTCGGTGGGCGGCAGGGGTAGCGGCGGGGGTTGCGCCGGAGCGACTGCGGCCGCGGTCGCTGGCGGTGTCGAGCTGGCGGTGGCGAACGCGAGTCCGGCCAGCGCCGCGAGCAGCGGCACCAGCACCGCGAGCGTGCGCGCCGCGCGCCGCCGGGACGGTTGGGGCGGGTGGGTGGATGGGGTGGTCATGGCTCACACCCCGCCCACGATGCCCTTGAGGATCTCGACCACGAGCGGGGCGAGCGCGGCCAGCCCGAAGCCGATGCCGGCGGCCTTGAACGCGCCCTTGGCCTTCTCCACTTCACCGGGATCACCGGAGGCCATCAGGTAGCGCAGCCCGCCGATCGTGAGGAACACGATCGCGACGCCGGCGAGGATGCCCATGATCCAGTTGCGGATGTTGTTGAGCACCTCGTCGACCGTCGCCGCGAGCGCGACGACATGCACCGTCTCCGCCCGGGCGGCCGGCGATGTCAGAAGCAGCGCGGCGCCGATGAGCCACCCGGCGAGCAATGCGCGATGGCGGCGGGTGCGTGGGGGACGAAGCTGACGCATCAGCGGACCTTCCGAGTCGTCGGCACGTCCGACCGGGTGGCGGTCCGGCGTGGAGGGTGAGCGCGGTCGGCGGGCGCGTGAGACCCGCGCCGGCTAACTCCGGATTTCGCGTCCGTCCGGGACACCCGACGCTGCGCTCCTCGTCGCCGGGCGCGGTGCGTTCGGCTGTTGTCGGTGTCGGCGGCGAGGTGCGCGAGCAGCCGCGCCTCGGCGCGCAGGCGGGCCCGTTTGGCGGCTTCGTAGGTCTGCCCGCGGGACTGGGCGGCCTCGGCCAGCGACAGCTCCCCGAGGCGCGTCGCGGAGATGAGGCTCGCCTCGGCGGCGCTGATCGCTCCCGCCTCGACCGCCGCGGCCAGGACGAGATCCGGGTGACTTCCCGCCCGTACCGGCGGTGCCGAACGGAAGCCGAGATCCTCGCGCGGCCGGGGCCTGTCCAACGCCTCCCGCACCGTCCGCGCCCCCGCTCGGTAGGCCGTCCACCGCAGGCGCACGAGGATCGCCGGCCGGTCCAGATCGACCTCGCGCAGACCGTCGAGGAAGCCGGTCAGGATCGCCGAGTACACGTCGTCCCGGTCACCGGCGAACTCGCGCGTCAAGCTGCGCGCGACCGGCAACAGCACCGGCAACGCCAGGCCTGTGCACGCCACCGTCCAGGTGCCGCCCTCGGCGCGGGAGCGCGTCACCAGATACCGCCACGCCGCATCCCGCGTGGACTGCGAACAGGAGCGCGCGAGCAGCGCGGTACCCAGCTCGTCCAACGGCAGCAGGCGCCGCGGCAGCCCCTCGATGGCGCGGCCATCGACGGCGACCGGGTCCGGCCCGGACACCAGCCACTCGAAGCTGCGCCACGCCAAATCGAACACGTTCTCGTGCTCGACCGCGACCGGCTTGCGCCGCACGAAAAAGACCGGGTTCTTCGGCTCTTTCGCGGACAGAGACAGATCCATGACGACCTCCCAGACAGCGGGGGAACTGACGGATCGCCATAGAGCCATTCGCGGCGCATCAAACCCGCCGCAAGCCCGCTTCACAGGCGTGACAAAACCGCCTCACAAGCGCCTCAACGACGTCGTTTCAGGGCCTGGACCTGCGTCTGATCACCGTCCTGCTGCCGCGAGATCGACCGATGTCCCGAAGGGATCTGCGGTGCGGAGTTAGGGGAGGACAGCGCCACGTGCTCACCCCGCGTGGCCCCGCCGTTCTCAACCCCGGAGGGCCCTCGAATGACCCAGCGATCGCAGTCCCCGGACGGCCGCCCCGCCCGCCGCGGCGACGCGACCCGTCCACCGCGCACCCGCCGCGGAGGCGACCGCCCGCCCTACCCCGGAGCCCGCACACCCCGACCACACGCCACCTCCCGCCCCGGCGCACGCACCACGACGCGACGCTCCACCGCGTCACCCATCCCGGCCACCGTGTGGACGTGCGGCCCCGACCCGATCGACAGCGACCAACCGTGGCCGGTGCCGATCGTGGAAGCGCTGACGACCTCGTTCAGCGCACCCCGGTCCCGCGTCCTGCTCGGCCCGAACGCCGACGAGAACGCAATGAACGCGGTGCGCGCGCTCAACCGCGACATGGAAGCGCTCGCCGGTTTCGAACCGGACAGCACCGACGGGCAGTCCCGACCGTTCTGGGCCGACCTCGTCACCCGTGCCGCAACGCCCACCGCGGACACGCCGACGCCCGAACCGACGGCGGTGGAGCCGGGCGACCGGGTCGACCTGATCCTCATCTCACTACCCGCCGATGCCGCCGCGGTCGTGTCGCTGGACCGGCTGGCGCTGATGGCCGCCGCCTGGCTGCGCTTCGGCGGCATCCTCGCCGTCTACACCCACAGCGACTGGAACCACGGGCACCTGACCGACCCCACCGGCGCCATCATCGCCGCCGCGCAAAACGCCGACCTGCTCTACCTGCAGCACATCGTCACCCTGCACACCCCGGTCCGCGACGGCCAGCTGCGCACCGCACCGACCCCGGCCGCCGCCGTCAACTACGAGGCCGCGCGGCACCGCGCGACCGTCCGTGGTCTGCCCGCGCCGCACCTGCGCGCACACGGCGACGTCCTCGTCTTCGCCCAGCCCAGCGAGCCCGCAGGAGACCACGCATGAACACCTCCACAGCCTTCGGCGATGAGCCGACCGTGCCGATCCCGCGCGCGCTCATCGACGCCATCGACACCACACCCGACCACCCCGGCACGACCGACCCGGGCGAGCTGCCGCTGTCGGTGTGGGTGACCGCACAGACCTCCGCGGCGGCACAGCGCAAAGGCAGCTACGTGCCCGACACGACCGCCCACCCCGCGAAGATGCTGCCCGCCGTCGCCGCACACGCGATCCGCCACTACACCCGCCCCGGCGACCTGGTGTTCGACCCCATGGCCGGGGCCGGCACGACCCTGGTGGAGGCGCTCGACGCCGGGCGGCGCGCGGTCGGCGTGGAGTACGAGCCGCACTGGGTCGCCGTCGCCCGCGCCAACCTCGACCTGGCGCGCGCACGCGGCCACGACCATGACGCCGAGGTCGTGCACGGCGACGCCCGGCAGCTGCCGCACATCCTGCCGGCCCGGCACCGCGGGCAGGTCACCCTCGTGGTGACCTCACCCCCGTACGGGCCCTCCACCCACGGGCAGGTCGTCACCGCCGGCGACCCCAGCGGCGACGGCAAGGTGCACAAGTACCACCACCGCTACGGCAACGCGCTCGACCGCGGCAACCTCGCCAACGTCGGCCACCACCGCCTCCTCGCGGGGTTCACCCGCATCCTCACCGGCTGCGCAGCCGTGCTGCGCCCCGGCGGGCACGTCGCGATCACGGTGCGCCCGTGGCGAGAGCACTCCGAACTCATCGACCTGCCCGCCCAGATCATCGCCTGCGGCGCCGCGGCGGCGCTGGTACCGGTCGAGCGGTGCGTGGCGCTGCTGGCGCGTGTCGCCGAGGACGGCCTCGTCGCCCGTGGCAGCTTCTTCCAACGCGACTTCATCCGCAAACAACGCGAACAGGGACTCCCGCTGCACCTCATCGCCCACGAAGACGTCATCGTCCTCCGGAAACCACTCAACGCGAATGGTGGCGCATGAGCGTCGTCGGCCGGGCTCCGCGCGCGGCCACCGGCGGATGGGTTGCGCTCGCGGGCTACCTTGCCGGGCGCGGTCGCGACGAACTGGACCAGCACCCACTACGTCCTCGTGCTCGGCTCCCTCGTCATCCCGGCCGGTGCGCTGGTGGTGGGTGTCGTGCTCGCCGCGCGGATGTCGTGCAGGACCTCGTTCGGGATCGCTCGTGTCGGTGCCGCTATCGTCGCGGGTACCGCCCTGTCGGCGCTGGTGACCTCACCTCGGATCGCTGCGGCCAGTGCGACGGCATTCCTGGCCTCCGAGCTCTTGGACTCCTGGCTCTACAGCTCTCTGCGGGCGCGAGGCCGGGTGATGGTAATGACGGGGCGAACGCGGGCGGACTCGTCGTGGACAGCGCGGTGTTCGTGCCGTTCGCGTTCGGGTCACTGACCCTGCTACCCAGACAACTTGCCGGCAAGGCACTGGCCACCGTGGTGGTGGTAGCGGGTGCTGTCCCGGCGGCGGGCGGAGGCACGGCCGTGAAGTTCTACCGGGGCACGCACCAGCCCGCCTGGCGCGGGGCGGGCTCACTCACCTAATGGCTAAAGGTTGACGCGGGGCCAGCTTGGACCGTGTCGATGCAACCCTCTAACGCAAGTACCATGAGTTGCTCTGTCTGGTTGCCGTGCCTTGCGCGGATTGTGTGTACTTTAGCTGATCCTGGCGCGGTTCTGGAGAAAGAGGTCATGACGAACGTGGTCGTCCTGGCCGGTGAAGGCCTTGAACTGGCCGATCTTGTAAGCCGTCGTGCTGCTGCCATTGCGGACGTCTAAGTCAAAATCACGGCTGAGCAGGCTGATTCGCCGTTCCAGCTCGTGCGTTTCGAGCGTGACACCGATTGCGCGGGCGATCTGGCTGGCGGTCAGGTATCCATCGGCGGCTCGCAGGGCCCGGTAAATCGGGTCATGCGCGGTGTCGACCGTGCGTTCTGATGGACTGCCCTTCTTCAGCAGGGCGGCCTTGACCGAGCGCCCGACTGCCTCGGCGACTGGTGGAGGGAACGCGTTGCCAATCTGGCGGTAGCGTGAGGTTTTCCTGCCCTCAAAGCGCCAGTTCCACTCAGGGTTCCATCCCTGAAGCAAGCTGACCATCTCGGTCGTCAGTTTCGGGCCGACCGGGTACTCGTCGTCCGGTCCAGGTGGCTGGTCCGCGACACCCATCGCATCGACCCCGAGTTGTGCCCAGGCACGCTTCGCGCGGGTGGGGCCCAGGTCCGCGCCCCCGTGTTTTTTGGAGCCACCGACGATCGTCGGTGCGATGTCGTTGGCTTTCTCAACCCACTCTTCGGTGCCCTTCCAGCCCCGTGCGCCCATCATCCCTTTGAGCGTCTGGCCCACGGTGGGTGCCTCGCCTTGTGGCTCCGGCCAGCGGAAGTAGGGAGCGTACTCATCCTGCAGCGCCACGAGCACGAACCGCGGCCGCAGCTGGGGCACGCCAAAGTCCGAGGCGTGGAGGAGCCGCCATTCGGCGACATACCCGAGTTCGCCCAGCCGGTCGAGGACGTGCTGCCGGTAACCGGAGAAGCGGGGCATGCTCAGGCCGCGCACGTTCTCCAGTAGAAGTGCCTTGGGCTTGAGCACTTTGCATTGCTCGACGGCCCAGGCGAACAGATCCCGCTCATCGTTCGCGCCGAGCTGCTTGCCTGCGATGCTGAACGGGGGGCAGGGGACCCCGCCGGCGAGCAGGTCGAACTTCTCCGGCAGGGCCAGCTTGTTGCGGTGTGCTTCTTCCCACACTGCGGGCTCAGCCACGTCGCCGGTGATGACGTGCCAGTCACGGTTGGCGCGCAAGGTTGCGGAGGCGGCCGGGTCAAGCTCGATCGCGAGCTCGTGTTCGAAGCCTGCTCGCTCAAGCCCGAGCGCCTGCCCGCCTGCGCCGGCGCAGATCTCGACGACCGTCAGGTTCCCCATCGGCGCTCCCTTCGCTGGTGGTGTGCCCGTTGGCCGGCTGGCCGTGCGGTAGGGTCCGGCACCGCGGGAGCTGATGTGCTCCTGCGGGAACCGGGATGATCGTGTCGGGCATGGACAGTAGCGTGGGTGGTAAGGCTGCAGGTGCAGCGGGGGCCTACCCCTCGCCGCTCAACGAAGGCCGCTCGCGCAACATGCGCGCTAACCGCCGGACGGACACCAAGCCGGAGCTGGCGCTGCGGCGCGCCCTCCATGCGCAGGGTTACCGGTACCGCAAGGACCTGCTCCTCCGGCTCGACGGGGGCGTGCGGGTGCGGCCTGACATTGTCTTCACCGCACGCAAGGTTGCCGTGTTCGTGGACGGCTGCTTCTGGCACGTGTGTCCGCTGCATGGCCGGCAGCCGACCACGAACGACTGGTACTGGGCGCCGAAGCTGCGCCGCAACGTCGAGCGGGACCGGCTGGCCGACCAGGCGCTGCAGGCCGCGGGATGGGTGGTAGTCCGGGTCTGGGAGCACGAGCCCACCGATGAGGCGGCGCGCCGCGTGACCCACGTTCTCGAACACGGGTTCGAACCTAGCGGATCGTGACCGCGGACCGCTACCGACACGCCGGATTACTACTTGTGGGGGATCTGCGGGGCCGGGGCGATGGGGTCGCCCGGCAGGGCGACCACCCACTCCGTGCCGTTCGCGTCTGTGAAGGTGCCGCGGTCTTCGTGGTGGGGCTGCCGGGGCACGAGGCGTGCACTGACGAACTCGCCGTCTCCGGGGACGGGCAGGCCGAGGTCGGCGGCAGCCTTCTGGTGCAGCCTGTACTGGCCCAGTACCACGATGCCCTGGTCAGCGAGGTCTCGTGCGCCGCCGCCGCCGCGTGCTCGCCGCATGAAGTCCAGCTGCTGGGCGACGGTGCCCACGACGGCCCTGCGGATGATCCGCCCCTGGGCCCGCAGGAACAGCTCCTTAAGCCGCCGCTGCCCGCTGGGCTGGCTGAAGATCGCCTCGATGTCGGCCGGGGTCAGGCGGAGCAGAACGTTCTCCGGCAGCGGTGCCTCGTGGAACAGCCAGTGAATGTTGCTTTTGCCGAGGGGGTTCAGGGTGGCCTTGATGTCGCGGTTGCGGCCGGCGTTGAGGTACTCGTCCCGGACGCGGACGATGCCGAGGCTCCAGATGCCGTCCTGGTCGCTGGCCGCGACGACCATGCACAGCTTGCCGAAGGCTTCCGGCGGGATCATCCAGCTCCTTCCGTGGGAGTACTTGCAGTCCACGTCGACTCCCGCGATGGAGTAGTCGAGCTTAGCCCCGTCGGCGAAGTTGAATTCCCGCTGCAGGTTGATCTCGATCAGGGTGCCGCAATGCGTTTTCTCGGTCTTGTGCAGCTGCTCCCAGCGGTAGCGGCCGGTGTTGGGGCCGTCAAGCAGCATGTCCAGTGTGCGGCGGATCGCCAGGGCCGCCCGTCTCTTGAAGTCGGGTATGGCCAGCAGTTCGGCCTTGACTTTGTCCAGCTCAGGGTCGGTGTCCTGGAAAAGTGACTCGATCACGCATGAAGGTTATCCGGAGGGAGCGACACTTCCGGCACTTCTGTCCGGGCTGCCGGGCGCGGGAAGTGGCTGTGTGGCGTCCGCGGCGGAACCCGCAAACGCTACTGTGCGGCAGGCAGCTGGGCCAGCTGGCGGGCATGAGCGGCGATGCTCTCGATCGCGGGAAGGTGCACGGTCCCGTACTCCTCGGCGGGGGCAAGCTCGATCGTGCTGAACGTGAACGGCGGATCGGCGTCGTTGAGCAGCGATACCGGCGACTTCTTCCGCCCGCGGGAGCCTAACGCGAACTCGGAGTTGCCCACCCGGACGCTCAGAATGTGCCGCCCGATCCAGCAATCAGTCCTGAACAGTGCGTCGGCGAGGGGATGCGCCCGGGCGTCAACACCGGACGCGCGCAGATGCACCAGCGTGTAGATGTCACGGACAAGCCCGTAGTAGGCGTTGCCGATGCGCCACGTCAGGGCATCCTTCGCGACAGCCCTCCTGACGCCGTCCGCTATGAGTTCGTGCAGGCGGCCCTCCGCCTCCCGGCCGAGCATCGCCCAGCCTTCGTCCGTTGCGGTGAAGAAGCGGTGGAACTCCTGCCAGGTTGGCAGCTTGCCTTCTTTTTCGAGCAGGAAGTGTAGAAGATGGGTAAAGGCGTAGGACGGATACCAGTTTTTGGCCTTGCCGATGCGTTCGACAGTTCGGCGGCTGATGTCGCCCAGCGGGTGCTCGTTCTCCCGGAATGTCCGTTCGACATCACCCGGTGTAAGGGTATAAAGCACCCGTGTCTCATGGTTCTGCACGGTCCGGATGACGCCGGCGCGATGCAGGCGCCGCCGGCCGATCCAGCGGTCATACTCCGCCCGCCCTCCCGGCGCGGAGAGGAATAGGGAGCAGACCTCGCCGGACGTGGTCACCAGCATGCATTCCCCCAGAATGCCTACGGATTCTGCCTTCTTTCGCCAGGCTAGCCCCGCAGCGCCGACAGTTTCATGCACGTGCAGCCAGGTTGTTGCCCGGCGAGTCTATCCCGGGGGCAGCTGGCCGAGGCTTCGCACTTTGAGATTGAGTGGCAATCACCGTCGGCCGCCTGTCCTGACGTGCTTGGCCTGGACGTATCGCTGGCAGCCGTGCAGGTCGACCGCCAAGCCGTGGATAACTCAGTGGTCACGCACCATTTTGCGCAGCTCATCCATCAGTTGTTCCCGCTCTGAAGCCGACAGCCGCCGTGCCTGATCGTGGAGTTCGTCGAGCTTGGTGCGGGTGTGCCGGTTATTAAGGAGCCGGCGGAGGAGCTCGCGTTTTTCCTTGCCACTGAGCCCGCGGAGGGATGGCAGGACCTCGGACAGGCGCGGCGGATCGTGCATCTCATCCCGTACTGGTTCGTTGCAGCGTGCGCACTCTGTCTGCAGCTCGTCGACCGTGGCCTCCTTGCTGAGGCGCATTCCTGGGATCCGGTGACCGAGCGTGAGCCTAGCGGTCCGTCCGGGCTGGTCGTCGTACTCCTCTCGGGACCCTATCCCGCAGATTACACATTTGCCCGCATCACGCTCGTAGACTTTACGGCGGGTGCTGTCCTTCGGCTGGTCGTCGGCGGGGCGAGGTGTGCCGGTGCCAGGATGCCAACCGATCTTCACGATGCGGTATTGGTCGTGAGACAGGCTGCCATCATCGCGTTGTGAAGCGATTGTCCAGCCATCACGGCGCCGCAGGTTGCGCAGCCGCCGGTTGAGATGCTCCTTGTCGTTCGGCACAGTCTCCTCGCCAAGCGCCTCGCGGAGCATCCGCATCGTGAAAGTTCCGTCCTGACCCACATGGCAGGCGAGGTAAGCAGAGATCTTCTGCTCATCGCCGAACTTGAGCTTCTTCTTGCCCGGTGCAATCGTCAGCCGCCACCACAGGGTGCCGTCCGGCGCGTACGCCTCTGGCCCGTACCTGCCCATGTCACTCCTGGCCGTCACGACATCCTGTTTAGCCGGCGACCAGGCGCCTCCCGTAAAGGCCTCGCCGGTCGAGGCAGGGGCGGGATGCGTTGAGGGGGATGGGGCCACCCCGCTTGGCCTCTGCCCGACCGACGCACGCTTGCACAGCGTGTAACACCGGGCCTTCATCCGGCGACAGAGGGGATACGAAACGACGCGAACGACGAGGGCAGCTCGACGCGCAGTTCACCGGCAACGACTGAACGCAAGGTGACAGCAGCCCAGGTTTACGGCTGGGGTGAAGGCGCCGATGAGCACTGTGTGTAGTCAGTCAGCTACCGGTTCACCGCGGGCTCCAGCCGGCTACCACTGGTGGCAAGAGTTGTTCGCCGACATGTTCTTCCGGAGCGGGGTCCCCGTCGTGTTGTTCGTCGACGACGAGGAACTGCAGCGACTCTGGTCCGGGGCCGGAGACGACGCAGCCACAGCGTTGTCCGCCGCGGTTGCCGAGGAGGTCGACGTTGCCCGCGGGCGGCACATGTTCGCGCGGCTGAGCTCGAAGCAGGCAGAGTGGCAGCGGGGTGACCGGCGGATGCCACCACCGACGTTGCCGCTTCTCGCGCTCACGGTCCTCGCCGCCACCAGGATGCACCGCGACATGGAGAACGCGGCGCACAGCTTCTACATCCGCCTTGCCCAGGCGCTCGCGCCGGATGCGGACCAGCAGATGCAACAGGACATTCGGCGGGCGCTCCGTGAGGATGGCGCGTTCGTCCAGGTCGCGGCCATGTGGCGCGCGCTGCACGATTGGCTGACCAGCGCTGGCGGCGAATTCGGCATCTCGACGATCATGAATCATCCGGAGCTGACGCGAATCGGATATCCACTCTCGCAGGCCGTCCTGCGGCGCGCTGACCGCGCCGAGCTCACCCGGTTCTTCGCCGCGCTTGACCTGAAGACCCACGGCGTGCCTGGCCGACACGCGCTGTTGTCCCAGTTGAGGCTATGGATGTCCAGACCTCGTGGGTTCAGCGAGGCGTTTCAAGAGACGGTCTGTGACCCGGTGAGGGTGACACTCCTGGAACCGACGATTGCCCGGCTGGCGCGGCACTGGGACGGGCGCATCGTCACCAACGATGGGCTTCAGTGCCTGGAGATCAGGCTGGTTCTTGATTTCAGGAGGCAGACCGCCAGGTGGGCTATCACGGCCGCAGATGGCGTGGACACCGATCTCCTGCAGGGTGACATCGGTGGCCAGCGGTACGAGGTTGGCATCTCCCGGGACCCCTACAGCAAGCTGTATCTGGCCGACGCCGTACTTCCCGCCACACCTCAGGCCATCCGGAAGGGAGTGCGCCTGCAGGGCAGCCAGTCCGCCGCCTATTTCGCGCCTAGCTCAGTAGTCGTCCTCGCCGAAGACCCTGACGCGGGCGGATGGCTGTCCTGCCAGTCGGTCATCCCCTATGAACGGCACGTCATCGCGGCGTCCGAGGAGGTGGCTGCGCAGGTCGAGGAGGTGCTGGATCGGGCAGCTGAACGCGGGTGGCGGGCAGTGAGGCAAGCGCCCACAACCCGGCAGTTACTGCCCCGATGGCGAATCTTCACGGCTGTCACTTTCAGTGATCAAGCTCGCTTGGACATGGCACTGAGAGAGACACCGGTGCTGCGGTCGTCCCCGGTCCGCCCGGACGTCGTTGCCAGGCCTCAACTCGCTCAGGGCTTGCCGCTGGCCAGGCACCTGGGCCGAAGCTTCTATCTGCAGGGCGGCGAGCCCGATCTGTTGCTGCCTAGCGGAGAGCCGGATCGCCAAGTCACCGCCGCGCTCGACGGCGTCCGCCAGCAGCCGCCGTTCAGCGCGTCCGGCTTCCCTATCCCGCTCCGCCGCAGAGGGCCGCTCAGCATCGGCGAGCACGAGATTCAAGTGGACGGCGAACGGCTCGCCTTGCACATCCTTGACGCCGAGCCCTCCGGCAGCCCGGCGCGCTGGGGCGGGATCGGCTGGAACAAGCAGGCGCAACTGACTGATGACCGGACGGCGTTTCAGGTCTGCGGAGCGGAGGTGACCGGGCCGGACGATCCGGAACCGGTGCTCGCCCGTCGCGGGCAGGACGAGACGTGGCTGCTGCATCACAATGGCGCCTGCCAGCAGGTACACGAGCCGGCGCCCGCGCCGGCAATGTCCTCGGTGCTCGAATCCCCGCCCTACTACTTCGAGCTCATCCCCGCCAGAACGGCCGCGTGGCTGGCCCAGCGCCGCGGCGCCCACTGGCGGCTCCGGAAGCTGAGCCCGCTCGGCCCCGTGTTTACGCAGCTTGATCGTGACTCTATGGCGCTATGGCCACGGGTTGCCCGGCATGAGGTGCCAGGTGAACCGCTCTGGGACGCGTACCGCGAGGAGTGGGAGCGGCACAGTGGACGCTGACCTGATGCTGCGGTGGATGAGCGAGATCGGAGCGGGCGGAATCCGGCAGCTGCGCCAACGTGCGGTGTGGCTGGCCCGCACGTCAGACACGGACGCCACGGCCGCTGCAAGCGGACGGTGGGTACGGGAACTGTCTGCACTTGGCCACACGGAGATGTGGTGGGATCAGGATCGCTGGGCGGCGGCGCCGCCTGTCGTGGTGCGGCTGCCCGCCGCCGACGGCACCGCGATCGTGACCGGTGCGCGGCCGGCGGGTATGGCAGAACAGCTGCAGGGCAGTGACGTCGCCTTCCACGTCCACCACAGCGACCCAGCACCCGGCGAGCTGCCCTTGCCCGCCTCTTGGTTCGTCCAGTTCGACGAGGTCGCCGTGCTGCGGGAGGCGGCGGCCAGCGCCGGAGCCCGGTACGCGGGCTGCGCGGCCGCCCGGCTGGCCGCGCAACTGCCAATAGCCAGCCTCGGCCTTCCCGCCGCGCCACCCACCCGCATGGCGGAGCTGGAGCACCTCAGCACCGCCGGACGATTCGTCCATATCACCGGCAGGCCGCGCCTCTATGGCCTCTACCGTCTGCGGGTGAACGGCCGCATGGTCCACCTCTATCGGCGCGGAGATGAGTGGTTCCATTGCGACCGCGCCATCGGCACCTTCCTCGATCTGGCACGTCGGGGCGTCCGCGTCCTGCGGTGGCGATCCGAGGGCTGTGAAGGACGGACACAGATCGGGACGCTCTTCGTGGACCACCACGCCATGCCCTTGCCTGCGCTGCAGGCGAGGGCATTGACGCTGTGCAGCGGCCGCCCGCCCGAGTCCAGCCAGTCCGCGCAGACAAGCAGCTACAGCAACGTGCCCCTCGCGATCGCGAACCAGGTTGCGGAATCGCTGCACCAGGCCATCGAGCAGATTCCCTAAGCACGAGGAGGCGTGAGCAACTGTGACCGCTCCGCACAATGAGCCCGCACGCCGTCTCAGTGCGCTCGGCACCTTTGAGCGCCTGCGCGACGCGTACCTGCGCTACTACGACACGCCTTTCGGGCTGATGGACCCCCGCCTCGCGGAGGAACGCCGCGCTCTGCTTGACCGGGACGGCGGCATCTACCGGCTCCCGCTGCTTGAGCTGCGACCCGAGTACGTCGACGTGGGGCGGACCCTCGCCGCGTCCATGCAGGCAACCGGGGCACCACCGGAACTGGCCGGATTCGCCGCAGCAGGCCTCATCCCGCCGGGCCGCCCGCTGTACCGGCACCAGGAGGATGCGCTGCGAGCCGGACTGGCCCACGGTCAGAACATGGTGATCACCGCCGGCACAGGATCAGGAAAAACCGAATCGTTCCTCCTGCCTGTGCTGGCGGCGCTGCTGGCCGAATCCGCGCGCTGGACCGGCACACGGGCACCGGAGACAACGCCGTGGTGGCGTTCGGATTCCGCGGCGTTCCGGGAGCAGCGGGCCGGCGAGACTGGCCGGTCTCAAGCGGTTCGCGGCCTGATCTTGTACCCGATGAACGCCCTCGTCGACGACCAGCTCACCCGCCTGCGCAAGGCGCTCGACAGTGACGCGGCGCGCGCCTGGCTGGACGCTAACCGCCGGGGGCACCGCTTCTACTTCGGGCGCTACACCGGCGCCACCCCAGTCACAGGCCATCCCGGGAACAACCTCGCCGTAAAGGACCTGCGCCGGTACCTGCGGCAGACCGAGGAACGGGGGCGGCAGGCGATCAAGCGTTCCTGGGAGGATGGGCGGGAAGACATTCAGTACTTCGTGCCCCGGCTCGACGGCGCGGAGATGCGATCCCGCTGGGACATGTCCGCCGCACCGCCAGATATCCTGATCACCAACTACTCGATGCTTAACGTCATGCTGCTGCGGGAGCGGGAAGGCCACTTCTTCGACTCGACCCGCGCCTGGCTCGACGAAGCCCCGGATAACCGCTTCACCCTCGTGGTTGACGAGCTGCACATGTACCGCGGCACAGCAGGAACCGAAGTCGCCTACCTCATCCGGGCCCTGAAGAACCGGCTCGGGCTGCACCGGCGACCGGACAAGCTGCGCATCCTCGCCGCCTCGGCGTCCCTCGAGCCTGGCCGTGACGAGGACTACCTGCAGGAGTTCTTCGGCGTGGACGCCGGCACATTCCGGTTCATCGCCGGGGAGACCGTCCAGCCGCCGGCTGGACCGCCGGCGACGGCAGACGATGCGTCGAAGCTTGAACTTGCGCCACCGGAACAGCTGGCTGGCCTGGCCCGCGAACTGAAAATCCCGGATGCGTTGCGCCGTGCCTTCCAGGAGCCCGCCGGCGATTCGCGGATTACCACCGTGGCGAAGCCTGCGGCAGCACTGGCCGAGAAGGTGTTCCCCGATGCGCAGCCTGAAACCGCCGTCCCGGTCCTGCGGCGTGTCCTCGACAGTCTCGCCGCAGCGCCCGCCGCAGGCGATCCCAGGCTGCGGGCCCATCTCTTCTTCCGCAACGTGCCCGGCATGTGGGCGTGCACCGATCCGCAATGCGCCGCGATTCCGGGCGGAACCTACCCCGAACGGACAGTGGGCAAGCTGTATGCCGAGCCCGCGGCCCGATGTGACTGCGGGGCACGAGTCCTGGAACTGTTGTACTGCCAGAACTGCGGCGACGTCCTGCTCGGCGGATTCGCCCCCCAGGGCGCCACGCAGGACAGCTGCGTCGACACCATGCTCCTGGCCGACATCCCGGAACTGGCGAAACTGCCAGACCAGGTCAAACTCGAGCGCACCGCCGCCAACTATCTCGTCTACTGGCCCCGGCCGGTGCCGGCCCTGTCCCAGCTGGACACCAACAAATGGTGGGCTGACAAGAGAGCGGTTGAGTACGCCTTCCGGCGCAGCGTCCTGGATCCCCACATCGGCGAACTCCGCAACACGCCGGACGAGCCCACAGGCTGGAGCTTCCACGTCAAGGTCAAGCGCACCAAGACGGGCGGATTTCAGCGGGAACCAGAGTCCCTCAGTCCATACCCAACCCGCTGTCCTGCATGTGGCGACGACTGGGAGATCAAGTACGGCCCGAATCCCCTGCCACACACTGACAAACGGCGGCAACGCTCGCCGATCCGGGGAATGCGAACCGGTTTCGAAAAGATCAACCAGGTCCTGACCACCGAGCTGGCCGGGGACCTGCCGGACGATGAGCGCAAGGCCATCGTCTTCACTGACAGCCGCCAGGACGCAGCGAAACTCTCGGCCGGCCTGGGCCTGCGCCACTATCAGGACCTCCTGCGCTTGCTGCTCTACACCGAGCTCCAGCAGCACGACGACACGGAAACCGACCTGCGCCTAGCCCGGAACCATTACGCGCGCGCCGAACGGAGTGACGAGTCGTGGGCGGCCGTACGGCGGCTTAACGACCGGGATCACGCAGCCCTCGGCGAGTTGCGCGAGATCTGGGAAGACGCGCCCGGCGCGATCCCGGAGCGCGAGGGGACACTGGTCTCCCAGCTATCCCGGCCACTCACCCTCGAACAACTTGCAAACAAACTCGCCGCAGAGCTGGTGTCTATGGGAATTAACCCGGGGGGACCGAGAGCGAGCCTGCAAAGCAGAGGGAACCAGCGAGACCACACCACGTGGACGAGTCTCTACGACTGGAGAGCAACGCCACCACGTCTCCGCGGAAGCCTTAGCCCTGTCCAGCAGAGCCTGCTTGCAGACATCCAGGATTCCCTGATCAACGAGATGCTGAACGGGCTGTTTTCCGGCAGCGGAAGGGACTTCGAGTCTCTCGGACTGGGATGGCTCGCCCTTCACGACGACGCAGGGCCGGCTGATGGAACGGTCACATCTCCTTCCGCCTACGCCCGGGCTGCTCTGCGAATTCTAGCCGATCAGCGCCGCTTCAACGGGCTCCGCGAGCGGCGGGACGCCCCGCCTCCGCGCCTGCGCGGTCTCTGGGAGGAAATCGAGCGCCGCGGCGGCCCGTCAGCCGACGAGCTCCGCGACATCGTCACCACTCAATGGAGAGGTGCTGTCAAAGACTTTGTGATCGACCCCGCCCAGGTGACCTTGCGTGCACCTGCCAGCCACGCATGGACCTGCCCCGAGTGCCGACGGCAGCACCTAACCATCGGGTGCGGCCGCTGCACGAAGTGCTACGCCCCGCTTCCAGTCCAACCGTCCGAGCTGCACGTTGACAGCGACTACTATGCATGGAAGGCCACAAGTGGCATCGGCCGCTTCCGGCTTCACTGCGCCGAGCTCACTGGGCAGACCGATCGCCTCGACGCCCAGTCCAGGCAGGCGCGATTCCAGGGCGTGTTCCTCGATCAGAATGAGCGCGAGCTGCCGGACTCGGTCGACCTGCTCTCGGTGACAACCACCATGGAAGCTGGCGTCGACATCGGTTCGTTGTCGGCCGTGGTACTGGGCAACATGCCGCCCACCCGGTTCAACTACCAGCAGCGAGTTGGACGTGCCGGCCGGCGGGAGAACCCGGTCGCGATCGCACTGACGGTCTGCCGCGGACGCAGCCACGACGAGTACTACTTCGAACGCCCGCAGGCGATCACGAATGACCCGACGCCTGAGCCGTACCTTGCGCTCGGCCGCGAGGAGATCTACCTGCGGTCGCTGCGGAGCGAGGTGCTCCGGCTGGCAATGGCCGACATCGCCGCCGATGCCATCGCACGTGGGGCCGGCATGGACTTCACGTCCAACGTGCACGGGGCCTTCGGGCTTACTGCCGAGTGGCCAGTGCTCCGCCCGCTGCTTGAGGCGTGGCTCCATGACAACCACGACGCTGTCTCCCGGGTTGCACTCGCCTTAGCCGATCACACTCCCTTTGCAGGCGCCGCTGCGGACTTCGCACGTGACCACATCGGCCAGCTCGTACGGACCATCGACGAGTCGGTGAACAGTGCGTCCGGTCACCACGAATTGAGTCAGCGGCTTGCCGGAGACGGCGTGCTCCCGATGTTCGGCTTCCCGAGCAGCGTCCGCTACCTCCATCTGCACCGGCCCAGGCATGCATACCCGTGGCCGCCCAGCGGTGTGATCGACCGTGACCTCGCGATGGCTGTGAGCCAATTCGCTCCACTCAGCGAAGTTGTCCGTGACGGCAAGGTTTATCCGGTCGTCGGCATCACCGCCTTCCGGCCCGTGCGGCCGCAACCGCAGCCCGAAAGCGATCCACTCGGGCCAGCCCGGATCATCAGCGTTTGCCGCTCCTGCTCCTACCTCACCGACGTCCCCGCCGACGGCGGATGCGACCAGCCCGCAAACTGTCCGCGGTGCGATGCGCCGCCGGGAACCTTCAGCACCATGCCGCTGCGTGAGCCACTCGGATTCCGGGCGGGACCTTCACGCGACTTCGACGGCAACTTCTCGTGGTCGCCGAGATCCATTTCGTCACGCGCCCACACTGATCTCGCCACTCTGAAGCAGGTCCAGCACAAGGGCGCAGTGGTGTACTCAGGGCCCGGACGTCGTTTCGTCATCAACGACAACGGCGGGCGGCTCTTTGCCCTTAAACCCGCCGCAGGTGACCAGCCTAACTGGGGCGGATTCGTGTCGGTTGACGCAATTGATCGGGAATTGGTGCGCGCCGACACCGCGGCCGGGGAGGTCACCGAGGTTGCGATCGGGGCGGTACAGCCCACCGACTTCCTGTTCCTCGGGCCACAGCAGCCCACCGCCCGTGATCAGGGCATCAACCTCAGGCTCGCCGTGAGGACGCCACAGCCATCAGGTGCACGAGATCACGCCGAGGGGCGGCGCGGCGCATGGTTCTCCCTCGCCTTCCTGCTTCGCACTACAGCTGCAGCACTACTCGATGTCCAGCCACTGGAGCTCACTGCCGGTATCTACTCCGGCCACGTCAACGGTGCACCTGCACCGTTCGCGTTCGTCGCCGACACCCTTGAGAACGGCGCCGGATTCAGCAGCCACCTGGGCGACCCCGCCGTACTGCCGGACCTTCTCGAGCGCATTGACGGATACCTCCAGGAACTCATCGATCACGAGCATGCGGGGGCCTGTGACTCGTCGTGCTATCGGTGCCTGCGCGACTACGGCAACATGGCCTACCATGCCCTGCTCGACTGGCGGCTTGCCCAGGACCTCTTCGAGGTTCTCATGGGACGTGGCCTGCGGCCCGATGCAGCACGTGAGAGAGCAGTGCTCGAACGCTGGTCGAAGGGATACAACGCGATAATGATCGAAGATACTCCCGCCCATGCAGCATACTTCGACACGATCGAGGGAACCGGGGTCGTCGTCGCACGCCATCCTCTGGAGAGTTCCGACCGGGCGCTGATCGCTCCACGGCTGGCGGAAACAGCCAAGATAGCCGCCAGTCTGCACCCCGGCTCCCCGATCGTGTTTGTCGACACCTTCACACTCGACCGCGCCCCGGCCAGGGTCCTCGAGATGTGCGACGAGGCAAGCCAACCCTAAGAGCTGGATACCGCTGGCATCTGACCCAGTCGTAGCTGGCGCTACCGTCTCGTGTGTGCGCCGGGCGTCTGCGGGTGAGTGCGGAGCAGCTCTTTCGCGGAATGAGGCGAGTAGCCTGCAGCGTGCCGAAGCTGCGTGTCACCATTTAGTGGCGTCGGCACGTTGCGCAGCCGGTGGTGCTCCGTGCAGGTTCCGTCGGTGAGTGGGTCCGGCTTCGGACTAGGAGTCCTCTCGCCGCAGCGATCTTGCTCCGCAACTATGGTCGTCCCATCGTTCGTCGAAGGGAAGGATACTCGTGCAGATCGGTGATGAGCAGATTTACCGTGCGCGCGACTATGACCGGTCGCAGCGGGTGCGGATCGTTGCGGTCGACAGGCGGAAGAAGACTGCTCGCTACGAGGTTGAGTTTCTCGATGGTGAGGACGCCGGCAAGCAAGAGAACGTTTCAGCTAACCGGCTTCGCGGACCATGGGCTGAGGTCGCTGGCTACGACGAGATGATGGCGAACTGGGAGCGTCTCGCAGCGTTCGAGCTGACCGGTCCGGAGCAAACGGCCGCATCGACTGTATTCGAGGCGCTGATCCCTGCGTCGGTCGCGGAGTGGGAGTGGTCGCCTGTTCGCTGGGTGACGACGATCTTCGATCCGGTCGCGCTGGAGCCACTCATCGGCCTTCCGGCAAACGAGCTGATCGATCAGGTTGACTCATTTACGACTGCCGATGGGGAGGTGCTGTCCGCTGAGGGAACCTTGAAGCTCGCCGAGTTCGCATGCCGGGTGAACCCGCACCCAGTACTCCAATGGGTTATAGAGGATGAGCGACGATACCGGGACAAGACGAAGCGCGGTGCCCCGATCGTCCACGACGGGCACGAGACGACGACTGACCCCGAGTGGGAGTACCAGTGGTATCTGGAACATGGCCGCCCGGTGCACGAACTGTTACGGGGCTGGTGCGGTCACCGCGCCGTCACGATGAATGAGCGGCTGGCCGCGGCCGAGGCGGAGGTCCAACGTTTGGACGTGCTCATTACCCGGCTGATAGACCAGATGAAGGATAACGGGCACAGCATATTCGCCGAGGTGATGGAGCGCGTCCATGAAGAAGAGCGGATTACCCCGGCCAATTACCGCCCCGTCGTCGACCGGCCCCTCAAACCATCAGAAATTCCCGTCCGCTATGAGCGCGCCCCGCGTCGCTGGGGATACAACCGGTGGTGACTCACAAATTCATGAATGGTTTCAGATCTGCTGCCGTTGGCGTGGTGGCCACGTCGGGATAGGCAACGCCGCCGGGAAGCGGATCTAGTGTATCGGCGACCGCAGCGATCCTGTCCGCCCACCTCAGCCCATCGGCCTGCGCAACAGCAGGCAGGGTCGAAGCCTGTCGCCGCACAGCCGAAGCGTATGCGCGCATCTCGTTTGCTTCATTCCACCGTTTGGCTTGGTTGCGGGCTTCCGTATCAATCAGATGCTCTCGGTGTGCGAGCGCAGCGCGTTCTCTTGCTGCAGCAGCACGCTGCTCGCGCTCAGCTCTTTCGCGCTGAGCCTGGCGTTGCCGCTCAAGCTCGGCGGCGCGCTGCTCGGCCAGGTGTCCATGGCGAAGACGCATCTCCTCCAGAACCTGCGAAAGATCATCTTCCAGGCGGTGTTCTTCAGTGTCTCTCCAGCTGTCGGCCCAGAACCGTCCGCCTGGCCCCTCAAGGACGAGGCCAAGGTGTTTGTCTGGCACTTCGTCGAAGTCGGGGAACATGTAACCCCGCCGTGCCCGCGCGAGCTCGCGCTCTGTTGGCTTATGCGGACGCTGCAACATCGCCTGCGTGAGCCGGACAATGAAGTTGTCACGACCGGCCATGAAACGTACTTCGTCTTGACCGCGGACCCGGTTCGTGTACGTGCTGTGTCGCGCGTGTTGACCTAGCTGGGCGGACACGGTAAGTCCGGACCCCCGCGCACCGATGACCAGTGCGTCGATCAGGCAGAATGCCCGGGTACGGGGTTCTCCGTGGACGGGAAAGGTCTCGCTTTCCATCAGGGCTTGAACCACGTCAGTAGGGTGTTGCAGCGTTTCCGGCTCGTCTTCCGGATCTAAGAGCCTGGTCTGCCATTCGGGCAGCGGCGCCAGGGCGATGGCCATCAGGTATCCAGAGTCGCGCTGCACGTAGTCGAAGGATAGCTGCATCCCCGCGGGAAGCCGTCCGAGCCGTTTCGCAGAGACAGCCAAACGCCGGTACCGGGCCTGCTCGCTGGCGGGCACGAGAATGCGGTGACCGCTGGCGGCTTGAAGTGACAGCATCAACCGGTCGACAACCCCTGGCTTTGGCGTGCGGCCCCCTTTGGGTGGGGCATCGGGGGGCCGGCCGGAGGCAAGTGATCGCTTCTGGGTCGTTTCCTCGGGGAGCACCGTGCTGTGGTCCGTTGGCGAGTTGTCTGGCAGGGTGGGTCCACGGTTGGCGGCGGCCGACGGGTACTCGCCGTGCGTGAGGAAGTAGGCGCCGCGGTCCGTGACTGTTGCTGTCCACGACGCGCCACGTCCCTTCACCAGGATCAGGCCGCGGTTGTGAAGGGCGCGGGCGGTAACGCGATGCGACCAGTCCCCGTAGGTGCCCTGGGGGCATCCATCGTTTACCCACTGGAGGACCGCGAGCTGTGTTGCGTTCAAGGATGCGTTCTGAACGGGCACTTGAACCTCCTTGCGGTGGCGCCCTGCTACGAAGGGAGGCCTTGACTCGTATTGGTGATCCTCGCGCCACCTTCCGATGTGCGTGGGCGTTCACCGTATCGAAGCGTTACTCGCTTTACGAGGTCCGATCTGGTGTCTGCTTGTCCTGGCCAGCGAGGTCCTTGAGGATGTCGAGTAGGGTGCGCGCAACAACGGGGCCGAGGCCGGGAAGAGTCTCGGGGACGTGAATGGCGAGATCTTCCCTGGTGTGTTGGCGGGGCGGGTTCGGTTCGTGGGGCTTGGGTTCATATTGGCCCAGTGAATACAGCTCCATATGGCGAGTGTGATCCCGCGCCTGCTGCTGAACTGGTCCTTGCACCCGGTTCACTCTAACGAGGACGCTCGGTGGGATCTTGGTGCTTGGAAAACGAGCGGAACCAATCGGCGTTACAGGCGCCGCCGATCACCGTCAGTCGAGGATGTAGGGGTGGCACTGCTCGAACCGGAACCGGGCCTAGCCCTGCGGGACGGCTGACCTCAACCTGGTGGTTGGCGTAGTCGCTTCTGAGGTCTTGCCCGTCTGTGGCTGACACGCCGCCGGTGCTTGCGGTGGCGGTCGGGGTGAGGGGCAGGCTGGTGGTGAGCAGGCCGGGGCGGGCACGAGCGCGGCGGTCCGGGATCTGCGAAGTTGAAGGTTGATGGTCATCGCGCGCTCCGGTAGTGGGTGTCGACGAACTGCTGGGCTTGCTGCTCCAGGGCGACTGCCGCGGCCTCCTGATTTGCCGCGATCCGGTAGCCAACGCCAGGCTCGCTCCCACCCAAGCCTGAGGTAGCGGGCCCGGTTGCTGCTGGTGCTTAGCGCCACCGGGCCCCACGTGTCCACCAGCGACGGTCCGGTCATGAGGTGGTGGGAGGACGGACTGGGTTGGCTGCTGGTGGTGCCGGCCAGGGCGAAGTCGTAGAAGCTGTCTCAGCTGGTGCAGCTCTCGCAGTGCGGGATCGCCATGCAGGTGTGCAGCTGCCCGTCTGGGGCTGCTGCGGGGGCGTCGATCCGTTGGAAGATCCCCAGCCGGCGGATGCTCAGGCCGCGGCGGATCCGCCTGGGGAGGGCGCGGTGCCGGAACTGGGTTAGACGCCCGCATCGCTCGCCATCACGGTGCCGACGGCGCCAAGCCCAGTGACCAGCTGCTGCCGGGACGGGGAAGCCTCGCCCACGTCGATTCCTGTAGGCTCGCGGGCCGGTTGCGGTGCGCTCTGCCTCCACTGCCGGTCGCTGGCCCGATCTTTCCCTTCGTCGAACTGCCGAGACAGTCGGACGGAACGCCTATGCGCGCCGAGCCGTCGCCGCGGCCGATCCAGATGACGGCCGACGAGGAAGGCCTCCAGCCAGCAGGTGCGCCACGTGCTCCTCAAGGGACGTTGCACGGTTAAGAGGAATGTCCTACGGAGGCCGAACGAACGCTGACGTGTCAGTCCCGTGTCGTGGTCAGCTCCAGTCGCGGGGATTGTCCCGCAGCGAGAGGTCGGGGAGACCGGTGATGGGTTCGGGTGTGTTGTAGCGGGGGTGATTGAAGGTGTGGAGGACGAAGATGTGGCGGGGCCAGGTGGCGAAGCGGGAGCTGCCGCCGAGGGTCTTTTCGAGGTTTTCGACCTGGCCGATGCGGCGGGTGTCGTGTTTGGCGTTGAAGGCGGTGATGGCGGCGCGTTCGCCGGTTTCGGTGGTGTAGGGGTAGCCGGTGAGGTCGTCGAAGTACATGGGCACGCGGGGGAGGGTGCGGTCCGGGGCGAGGAGTGTCATGGCGTCGAGGGCTGCGTGAGTGCCGGTGTAGACGTCGAGGTCGTGGGCGACGAATCCCAGGGGTGGCAGGTCTCCGCTGTCGATGCGCTGCATCAGTGGTGCGGTGGTGTGGGTGACGTCGCCGAGGACGAGTTCGGCGTGCCGCAGGCGGGCGCGCAGGGCGGTTTCGTCCATGGCGAAGGCGCCGGAGTGCAGGGCGAAACCGCAGTCGCGGGGGTCGCTGGCGGGCAGGAGTCCGGCGCCGGAGTCGAGTCCCACCACGTGGACGCGGGTGCCGTACCAGTCGTGGATGAGGTTGGCGTGGTCCTCGAGGGCGCGCAGGCCGTTGCCGCCGGCGACGCCGAACTCCAGCGCGGTGAACGCCTCGGCGCCGAGGGCGCGGGCGGCACGGGCGGCGGAGAGCAGGCCGTAGAGGTAATGCGGGTAGGGCAGCGGGCCGCGTCCGCGCTTTTCCATGCGGTGCAGCCGCACGGCGGCCTCATCCCAGGGCCAAGGCTGCGGCGCGACGACCTCGCGTACCCGCACCGCCAGCTGCACCAGTCCGGCGGGCAACGCGGCCGCGGCCTTGCGGGAAACACGATTGAGCAGAGACACGGACACGACGCAACCCCTCACCGATGACCTAACGAAAAACGCTGCCTATATCGCGTCGGGATGCGTTCCGTTACTCCTCGGTTGTGGAAATTGGCACTACGCCGAACGGAGCAATAACGACGAGTAAGCTACTTCTGCGTGCGAAAGGTGACGTCGCACACGGTGGTGGCTCATTCTCTCTTGTTGTAGCAAGGTGGAAAGTTCCAGACCGTAGGACGTCGCGCTGCGATGGAATCGCGAAGTTGGCCCAGTCGTTCGGGTTGTTCCGGGCGGCACGGCGCTGGTTGTGAGCAATCGTGTTCGCGGTCTCACTCGAATGTCCTACTTCCAGTGGTGATCCGGTGGAGTAGATCACACTGAGGTGGCACTGTCGGTAAGCGACCGTCCAGGGCGGTTCGATGCCGCCTGCCCGTGCGTTGATCACGGTTCGGTCTCGGGTGAAACGTTGGCAAGGGTGCGCCATATATCGTCCGTGGGCCTGCTTGAGGCGGACGTCGCGAGAGTTACGTGGCGACCGCTGTTCGAAACGGCCATGTTGGTGTTTCCGCCTATTTCCTGGCAATCAGTTTGCCGTGGCTCTGGGCTGCGTGAGGGGTGTACGAGATGGTGCGCGCTGCGGTGCTGTGGGGTCATCGGTGCCTGATCTGGATCATGGTTGTGGTCCTCACCGCAGGCTTGGTCTCCGTGTTGCCGGGCACCCCGGCGGCCTTGGCAGCGAGCGGCAGCATCCCCCAGCAGGAATGGGGCACAGCAGACGGCCGCAGCCACGACGCCCCGGCTGAGGCAACCAGCGCGATCACGGGCGCTGGCGGGCACAACGCGAAACCTGCTGCAGGCCTCGCGCCAGACGAACGGTTCCCCTCCCCGGGCCTGAGCGATGCTGAGGTCGGCCGCACCACCGTGCACGTCGGAGGCCCCGAGCCTCGCGTACCGGCTGAGGGCTTCGACGCCGCGACCAGCCGCGAAGACGTGAGCAAGCGGTCGGCGGACCGGCAGGTGTTCCGCAACGCGGACGGCACGATGACGATGCGGAAGTACCAGAACCGCACGTTCTTTCAGAAGCCGGATGGGTCGTGGGACAAGATCGACACGACGCTGGTGCCGGACGGCGCGGACCTGCGTACCCGGGCGGATTCGAACGCGAAGCGGTTCGCGACGAAGGCCAACGATCCCGAGTTGGTGTCGGTCGATCTCGGCGCTGGGCGGAGGGTTGCCTACGGGCTGGCGCAGGCCACCTCGGCGGGTGCCCAGGTTGAGGGCGAGTCAGCGACCTATCCCAACGTCCGGCCGAACTCCGACCTGCTGCTGGAGGCGATCCCTTCCGGCGCGAAGGAGACGATCGTCCTCAAGTCCAAGGACGCCCCCACCACCTGGGACTTTCCGCTGCAGCTGACCGGCCTGACCGCCAGCTTGGACGCCAACGGCGCGGTGCTGCTCACCGACGCGGCCGGCGTGGTGGAGGCGATCATCCCGCCCGGGTTCATGGAGGACTCGGCGATCAACCCGTTGTCCGGGGAAGGGGCCCGCTCCACCGGTGTCACCTACGCCCTGATCGGTGATCCGGTGCAGCCGGTGCTGCGGGTGAGCGTGGATGCCGCGTGGCTGACCGATCCGGCCCGGGTGTTCCCGGTGAAGGTCGACCCGACGGTGGTGAAGAACAGCAACGGCACGACCTACGTCCAGTCGCCCTACAACGCCGACTACTCCGGTGATCCGAACCTCAGCGTGGGCACCTACAACGGCGGGGCGAACAAGGCCGCGGCCTACTTGAAGTTCGACTCGGTGTCCTCGGAGCTGGCGGGCAACTACGTCCTGGGCGCGAAGCTGTGGATGTTTGAGACCTACGCCTACTCCTGCCAGGCCCGGCCGGTCACCATCCACCCGGTCACCGCGGGCTGGTCGGTCGGCGGCAACAAGACCTACCCGGGTCCCGCGTTCGGCGCGGAGATTGCCAACGCCTCCTTCGCGCACGGCTACGACCCGGGCACCTGCGGCTCGTCGTGGGTCGGCATCGACCTCGGCAATGCCGGGCGTGATTTGGTTCACGGTTGGACCCACGGCGCGCCGAACAATGGCCTTACCGTCCGGGCATCAGAGACCGACACGTACGGTTGGAAGAAGTTTGCGTCCGCTGCCACTGTGAACGCGCCCTACCTTGAAATCACGTTCACGGCCTACTGGGCTACCTACAGCGTGGGGGCGATGGACCCGGTGGTCACCTCGTCTACCGACGGCACCATGGCCGTGACGGTCACCAACGGTGGCCGGGACGTGTGGAGTCCGAACAACAACTATGCACTGGGTTACCGGTTGTGGGACGCCAACGGCAACGAGCTCCCGGCGGAGATGACGGCGTGGACGAAGATGCCCTATGACGTCGCTCCGGGGCAGACCGTCACGCTCAATGCGAAGATCAAATCGTTGCCGCCCGGTGGTTACACACTCCGGTGGGACATGGACAACGTGGGATACGGCCGGTTCTCTTGGGAGAACGTCCCTATGTCGGGCCCGGTGACATTCACCATCGCCAACCAGACGCCGGTCATCGATTCGATGGCTCCGCCGAGTAACTACAACTCGACCACGCTGACGCCGACGCTGGCGATGACTGGGCACGACCGGGATGTCTATCCCGGGCAGGGTGTGAACTACCACTTCAAGATCTGCGAAGCGGACAACGCCACCAACTGCCAGGACAGCGGGTGGATCGACTCTCCGGTGTGGTCGGTGCCGGCGGGCTGGATGACGTGGTCGAAGACCTACATCTGGCAGGGCCAGGTCGGTGACCGCCAGACGGAAAGCTTGTGGAGCGGCGGTTCCTACCTGTCGACCCGAGTGCCGCAGCCGGCGATCACCAGCCACTTGTCGTCTGTGGACGGTGGCGGGGTGGATCCGGGGGTCGCGAACTTCACCACACCGGTGACAGATGCCTCGGTCGCCGCAGTGGGGCCCGCACTGTCGGTGGTGCGCACCTACAACAGTCTCGACCCGCGTAAGGACGGCGCGTTCGGTGAGGGCTGGGCCTCCCGCTGGGACACCCGGTTGGATCCGGATACGGATGGCAGCGGCAATGTGGTGCTGACGTGGATGAACGGTCAGCAGTCACGGTTCGGGAAGAACCCGGACGGCAGTTACGCGGCGCCACCGGGCCAGTTCGCCACACTGCTCGCGGTTACGGGTGGGGGGTGGACGCTGCGGACGAAGGACGGCAGCCAGTACACCTTCGACGCCAGCGGCAAGCTGACCTCGATGAAGGACGCGGCCGGCCGCGCCCAGACGCTGACCTACGACGGGGCCGGGAAGCTGGCGACGGCAACCGACGCCGCCTCCGGCCGGTCCCTGTCGTTCGTGTGGACCGGGGCGCACGTCACGTCGGTGACCACGCATCCGGATCCGCAGCTGACCTGGTCTTACGTCTATGACGGTGACCGGTTGACGCAGGTGTGCGACCCGCTGCAGGCCTGCACCACCTACGACTACACGACCGGCTCGCACTATCGCACGGTCGCCATGGACGCGAACCCGCGCGGGTACTGGCGCCTGGCCGAAACCACCGGCACGACGGCGGTGAGCGACCAGCCTGGTTTCTGGGGCACCGCGGACGCCACCGCTACCGACGTGGCCTGGGGACAGGCCGGCCCGCTGGCGGGCAGCCCCACCACGGCGGCCGGGTTCAACGGCACCTCGAGCTTCGCGCGTCTGCCGGATGATCTGGTGCGTAACTCGCACTACATCGGCATCGAGCTGTGGTTCAAGACCACCACCGCCGGCGGAGTCCTGTTCTCCACCGGCAACGACCAGCCCGGTGCCGCCAACCCGGGCGGATCGATGCCGGTGCTGTATGTGGGCACGGACGGCAAGCTGTACGGGCATCTGTGGAACGGCAGCGTCAACGGCATCGTTACCCCGAACACGGTGACCGACGGTGCGTGGCATCACGTCGTGCTCTCCGGCGCGCAGAACACCCAGACCCTGTACCTGGACGGGGCTGCGGTCGGTTCGATGGCCGGGCAGCTGGCCAACATCGACCCCTACAACTTCGTGGGCGTGGGCGCGGTGTCCACCCGCGATTGGCCGGCGAAACCGGCCGGCACGTGGAACTACTTCAACGGCAGCATTGCCGAGGTCGCGCTCTACCACCAGCCGCTGGGTGCGACGACGGTGGCCGAGCACTACGCGGCGCGGGCGGCGAGCAACCAGCTGACCACGATCACCCGTCCCGGCGGCAGCGTCGCCGCTCACCTGACCTACAACGCCGCCAACGACCGGGTCGCGGAATACACCAACGCCAACGGCGGCACCACCAGCTACACCAAGCCCACTGTGGACGGTGACGGCTTCCGCTACGCCACCAGCGTTGTCGATTCGGACCCGCACGCGAACTGGCGGCTGGGCGAGACCAGCGGCACCACCGTGGGCGGTGACCCGACACTGTCGCGCGCGACGTACGTGCGGGGCAGCGGGGGCGGCACCACCCCGGGGCCGTTCACTGGTAGCCAGAGCCAGTGGCTGGATGGCACCGGCAGCTACATCCGGCTCCCGGACGATGCGGTGAACGGCACCAACCAGATCTCGGTCGAGCTGCTGTTCCGCACCACCACCACCTCCGGCGGGGTGCTGTTCTCCACGGGCAACGACACCCCCGGCACCGCCAACCCGGGCGGCGCGATGCCGGTGCTGTATGTGGGCACGGACGGCAAGCTGTACGGGCACTTCTGGAACGGCTCCACCACCGGCATCGTCACCCCGAACCCGGTGAACAACGGCGCCTGGCACCACGTCACCCTCACCGGCGACCACAACACCCAGACCCTCTACCTGGACGGGCAACCGGTCGGCACGCTGGCCGGCGAGATCTCCAACATCGACCCCTACGCCTTCGTCGGCGCCGGCGCGGTCAACACCATGACCTGGCCCGCCCGACCCGCGAATGACTGGGGCTACCTGCCTGGCGCCGTGGCCCAGGTCGCGTTGTACTCGCGCAGCCTGCCCGCGGCCGAGGTCCAGTCCCACTGGACCGCCACCACCTCCAAGACCAGCTACCTCAACGCGGTGCGCGGCACCGGCCCGGTGGGGTGGTGGGGCCTGGAGGACGCCAACAACAGCCCGACCGCGGTCAACGACCCGGCCACCGTCACCGGCACCTCGACGAGCACCGCGCCGGCGGCGAGCCCGGTGATGCGCGGCTCCAGCGGCTACGCCTTCAACGGCACCAGCTCCTACGTCCGGCTCCCTGACCGCCAGGCCCAGGGCCGCACCCGCCTGGCGATCGAGATGTGGTTCCAGACCACCAGCCCGGGCGTGCTGTATTCCACCAGCGCGGCGAATCTGCCGGGCGCGGCGAACCCGTCCGGGGCGATGCCGGTGCTGTACGTGGGCACGGACGGCAAGCTGTACGGGCACTTCTGGAACGGCAACGTCGCGGGGATCGTCACCCCGGGGGTTGTCAACGACGGCAAGTGGCACCACGTCGTGCTCTCCGGCGACGGCGACATCCAGCGCCTCTACCTCGACGGCAACCCGGCCGGTACTGCGGTCGGGGACATCGACAACATCGACCGCTACGACCTGATCGGCGCCGGCGCGGTCAACGACCAGAACTGGCCGGCCAAACCCGCCGGGACGTGGAGCTACTTCAGCGGCTCCATCGGCGAGGTGGCCTTCTACCACCGGCCGCTGGACTCGGCCAGCGTCAGCACGCACTACTCGGCCAAGGTCGCCGCCTACACCATCCAGGCCACCGACCCCGCCGCCAAGATCACCACCTACACCTACGACCCGACTCGCAGCGGCCGGCTGGTCACCACCACCACACCCACCGGCGGCACCAAGGTCCTGGGCTACGACACCGGCGGCTACCTCAACCGCGTCATCGACGAGAACGGCCACGCCACCACGCTGGCCAACGACGCACGTGGCAATGTGCTGTCGCGGACGGTGTGCAGGGCGGCGGGGCCGAGCGACTGCTACAGCTCCTACCGCTCCTACTACCTCAACACCACCGATCCGCTGGATCCGCGCAACGACAAGGTGACCGAGGACCGCGACGCCCGCTCCGACTCCGCGGCCGACAACCGCTTCCTCACCAGCTACACCTACACCCCCACCGGTGAGGTCGCCACAGTCACGCAGCCGCCCACGAACGACGGCGCCACCCGCGTCACCAGCAACACCTACACCGACGGCACCGAAGACGCCATCGGCGGCGGCATCACCCCGCCAGGTCTGCTCGCCTCGACCACCAACCCGGCGGGCGGGATCACCTGGTACGGCTACACCTCCGGCGGCGACGTCGCCCAGGTCGTCGACTCGGCCGGCGCAGTCACCAACTACGGCTACGACGACCTCGGCCGCCAGACCGTGAAGAAGGTCAGCGTCGCCGGCGGGACCACCGAAGACGTCACCATCTACGGCTACGACAACCTCAACCGCCTCGTCGGGCAGATCGACCCGGAAACCACCAACGCCGTCACCGGCACCACGCACCAGCGCCGCACCACCTGGGTCTACAACCCCGACGGCACCCTCGATTCGACCACGGTCGACGACATGGCCGGCCACGACTCGGCCCGCACCACCAGCTACACCTACGACGCCTACGCCCGCGTCGAAACCGTCACCGACCCCGCCGGCGGCGTGACCACGACGAACTACGACGCCTTCGGCGCCGTCGTGCGCACCGTGAGCCCGGTCGGGGTGGAATTCACCGCGACCTACACCGACGCCCGTCACCAGCTCGCCACCCGCACCGTGAAGGGCTTCACCGGCGACGGCGGTGCCGCCCGCGACGTGGTGCTCGAGTCCCGCGCCTACGACCCCGCAGGCCGCCTCGCCAGCGTGACGGACGCGATGGGCCGAACCCGCGCCTACACCTACTACGACGACAACACCCTCGCCACCGAAACGCTGCTCGGCTACACCGACCCAGCCACCGGCCAGACCCGCGACGTGCAGCTCGCCAGCTACACCTACACCGGCACCGGACAGGTCGCCGTCGCGAGCAAAGCCGAGGGCCGCTACTCCACCACCACCGACTACGACCGCGCCGGGCTCGTGGTGGGCACCACCGACCGCGACGGCACCACCATCCTGCGCTCCAGCGCTTTCGCGCTGGACGCGCTGGGCAATCCGACGCGGGAGATCCACCGCAACGCCGACGGCAGCACCGTCGCCGACATCACCCACGGCTACGACAACTTCGGCCGCGAAACCGGCCGCGCCGTGGCCACCAGCCCCACCGAATCCCTGACCACCTGGATCACCCTCGACCCGCGCGGCAACATCACCTCCACCGTCGACCCGCGCGGCACGGTGCCCGGCGGCGACCCCGCCGCCTACACCACCAGCACTACCTACGACGAATACGACCGCCCCGTCACCACTACCGCACCCCCGGTGCCGGTGGAAACCGGCGGGCAACCGGCCACCACCGTCGCCCCGGTCACCACCACCGGCTACAACACCTTCGGCGAAGTCGTCGACGTCCGGGACCCCAACGGCAACGTCACCCACACCGACTACGACCTCGCCGGGCGGCCCACTGCCACCACTCTGCCGCCGTACACGCCGCCGGGCGCGACCGAGCCGATCATCGCGACCCGGTCGATCGGCTACGACCTCGCCGGCCGGGTCACCTCGACCACCGACGGCCGCGGCAACACCACCACCTACGGCTACGACGAACTGGGCAACCAGCGCCGCAAAACCGACCCGCCCGCCCTCTACGGCCAGGCCGGTGGCACCTGGATCGCCACGTTCGACCCGCTCGGCGAACAACTCTCCGCCAGCGACCCGACCGGGGCGCAGACCTTCGCCACCTACGACAAGCTCGGCAACCAGATCACCAGCACCGTCGTTGAACGCACCCCCGCCCCGACCCGGAACCTGACCACCCACTACACCTACGACACCCTCGGCAACCCGACCTCGGTCACCACACCCAGTGGTGTGACCACCAAGGCCACCTGGGACGACCTGGGTAACCAGCTCACCGTCGTGTCCGGTGCCGGGAAGACCACCACCAGCACCTACAACGGCGCCGGGGCCATCACCTCGGTCACCAACCCGCTGGGGGAGAAGACCACCGCCAGCTACGACTGGGCCGGCCGCCTCACCAGCACCGCCGACCTCGACAGCGCGGGGACGGTGCTGCGCACCCGCGGCTTCGGCTACGACAACGCGGGCAACCAGACCAGCACCACCGATGCCCTGGGCAAAACCACCAGCCAGACCTTCGACGCGGGCAACCGGCTCACCTCGGTCACCCGCCCGGTCTCGGCCACCGAGTCGATCACCACCAGGTACGGCTACGACGCCGCCGGCAACATCACCCGCTCCACCGACGGCAACAACCACACCACGGTCTACACCGTCACCCCGTGGAACCTGGCCGAATCGACCATCGAACCGGCCACCGCCCAGCATCCCAACGTCGCTGACCGCACCTACACCGCCAGCTACGACCGCAACGGGCAGCTCGCCAGCCTGGCCAAGCCCGGCGGGGTGGTGATCGCCAACAACTACGACGCGCTCGGCAACATCACCAAGCAGACCGGCACAGGCGCGGCCGTCGCCACTCCGGACCGCACCTTCACTTACACCGCCCGCGGTGACCTGCGCACCGTGTCCGCGCCGGGCGGCACCAACACCTACACCTACGACGACCGCGGCAACCTCGTCTCGGCCACCGGCCCGTCCGGCGACTCCAGCGCCACCTACGACGACGACAACCGGCTGGTCACCGCCACCAGCACCGCCGGGGTCACCAGCTACGGCTACGACACCGCCGGGCGCCTGGCCACCGCTGCCGATCCGCTCACCGGCGCGATCGCCAGCTACGGCTACGACAACGCCGACCAGCTCACCAGCATCGGCTACGGCACGGGCAACGCCACCCGCGGCTTCACCTACGACCCCCTCGGCCGCCTCACCAGCGACACCATCACCGCCCCGGGCGGCACCGTGACCGCGTCGGTGAGCTACGGCTACGACCTCGAAGACCACCTCACCACCAAGACCACCACCGGCACCGCCGGCGCGGCCACCAACACCTACGGCTACGACGACGCCGGCCGCCTCACCTCCTGGACCACCGGTGGCACCACCACCGACTACGGCTGGGACGGCGCTGGAAACCTCACCCGCGACGGCCCCGACACCGCCACCTACAACGAACGCAACCAACTCCAAACCAAGGGCAACACCAGCTACACCTACACCGCCCGCGGCACCCTCAACACCCGCACCACCGGCGGCGTCACTACCCAACTGGCCTTCAACGCCTACGACGAACTCACCACCGACGGCACCACCACCAACACCTACGACGCCCTCAACCGACTCATCACCACCGGCACCACCACCCTCAGCTATGCCGGCACTAGCCAGAACATCACCAACGACGGCACCAGCAGCTACACCCACACACCAGGCGGCGACCTCCTCGGCACCAAGCAGGGCAACACTGCCTCACTGGCGCTGACCGACCTGCACACCGACCTGACCGCGCTCATCAACCCTGCTACCAGCGCGGTCACTGGGTCGCGTAGCTACAGCCCCTTTGGCGAGGTCACCAACACCAACGGCACTCAAACCGCCCTCGGGTACCAGCACCAATACACCGACCCGGTCACTGGCAACACCAACATGGGTGCCCGCTGGTACGACGCCAGCGCTGGCGGGTTTATCTCGCGCGATACTGCCGCACTGGACCCACGCGACGAGCTCAACGCCAACCGCTACGCGTACGCCGCGAACAACCCACTAACCAATCGCGACGTCACCGGAAATGGCGTAAACACACTGCCGGCACCTCCGCCCGGAGGTCTCACCTACGAGCAAATCCAGCGCGACGTCGACAATTATCGCAGATCGTCCCAGCCTGGGCGTGGCGGCCCGTGGGGAATCGCGTTGTGGGGTATTAGCCAGCTTGCCAGCCAGCTTACGGAAACACATTCCTACTATCACCCAGGATTTTACGGAAAATTCAAGAAAAAAGTGCCATTGCCGGGTGGTGGTAGTCCCACTGTCAGCTGGTCCAATATCTGCTCGTTCGTCTGTGGCCTAGGTGGTAGGACCCCAAATCGCCCGCCCGGAAAGCTGCCGAACAAACCTGGCAACCCCGGCAATCCCAGCAACGCCGCTGCGGCCGCGGCAGCCGCCGCTGCTGCCGCGGCGGCCAGGGAGGCTGCTCGTCAACGTCGCGTCGAGCAGGACGCCCGAACCTGGCACGACCGGCCAGTCACGACGCCCACCATTGCGCAGAGCGTCCAGGACCTGCTCGACGCGGTGCTCCCCAGCATCGACCTCGGCATCCTCGACCCGACCAACGTCAACGGCGGCGACGACCCCTTCGAACCGACAGACAACGGCGCGCTAAGCCAACCAATCGGTCAAGCCACGGGCGAGCCTATCTACGTAATCCTCGACGATGCTTGCGTCGTCGGAGGCAAGTCGCTGCCGAATGGCCGGTCGAGGCTCATCTGGACGTGCGATGCGGGCGAAGCTGCGCCTCACAAGGGGTACCCGCATGGCTTCAATAGTCGAGACGAGTTCGAAGCATTCGCCGCACTTCTTCACGAAGGCTTGGGAGCTGCGGGTTTCGAAGGTACTTTTGCAGCGTTCCAGGGTAGCGCTGTTACTGGCAAGAGCTACAAAACCGGAGAACCATTCGACGTTGGCAGGACGAGTGATTTCGATATTGCACTTGCCGGACCGGCAATCTTTGCGGCAGCGCAGGCTGCAGGAATTGGTTTGCGAGGAAAGAAGACGCGTACGGGTCCGCTTCGCGCTCACGATCTGGCCGCTTTGGGATTGACTAACTTACGCGCAGATCTCAGTGAGCTGGCGGGACGTGATGTCAACTTCATGATCTACACCTCTAGTGATGTGGCGCTCGGGAGAGCTCCGAGTATAATTGTCCCGTGACCACTCCTTCCTATCTGTTGTATGGAAGTTCGACTGTCAGTATCAATGACCTGTGTTCTACGTTGCGGGAGGTGCTAAATGTAGATTTTGAGCCCCGTCGTAGCGACTATCATGGTGGCGACTATTACCGAGCTGGTCAGCTTCGCGGTGAGCATTTTGTTCTCGAGAAAAATTGGCGCGACGAAGATGGCGAGTTGCTTGAGCCAGCGTACGAGAACTTCGATGTTATATTGGAGGTCAATGGCACCGAGCGGCCAGATTCGATCCGCGAGATACTTGCCGAAGTAGAGGGCCTGGTCTTTCTGATCGAGCGTTAAGATGCTGGCAACCCGGAGAAGTTAAGGGCTGCGCAGACATCGCGGCGGTTTCGCCGTCGCCATCCGCCTGGACGTGCCCGACCTACCAACCCAGACGGTCACGGTGGTGTTCGGCCGCGGAGCACCCGACGTCCCACACGTCTACACGGACCCGCAGTCGGACTCCCCACATCGATATTCCGACGGGTCCCTGTGCATGTGGTGCCCGGGTGACCCAGCGGAGCAACGCTGGACCCGCCGGGACGGGCTGGTCGCGCTCCTCGGGCACATCCTCGCCCACCTCCTGCGCGAGGAATGGTGGCAGCGCACTGGCGAATGGCCCGACGAAGAAGCCGCGCACCTGCCCATCCCCAGAACTCACGACGTCGACGCAGAGGCCGCATGACGGACAATCATGCGGTGATGAGCACCATCCGTGTCCCCACCACCACCCTGACCGCCCAGAGCGGCGGAACGACCGCTGTCGGCGGCACCAGCGTCGCGGTAGCCGCGGTCTTGTCTGGCGCGTTCCTCGCGGCTCTGGTCACTGCGGTGATCACGATCTGGCTCGCGCGCAGGAAGACCCGTGAGGAGGAACGCAACAGGCTCCGGTCGGCGTTCGCTGAAGCCTTTGCGACGTACCAAGCCTATAAGGAATTCCCGTACGCCATCCGGCGCCGCCGCGTCGACGCACCCGGCGAGGAACGGGTCCGGCTGTCCGAAGCACTCCGTTCAGTGCAGGCAGACCTTGTGTACCACGTGGTCTGGACAGTCATCGAGTCTGAACAAGTCGGCAAAGCATTCGCGGAGCTGGTCAAGCAGGTTCGCGCGACCGCCGGAACGGCCATGCACGAAGCGTGGAACGCACCAGCGAGCAACACCGACAGCGCGATGAACATCCCGCCGTCTCTCGTCGACCTCACGGAGCTGACGAAGCACGAAACGATCTACATCGACGCCGTACGCGCCCACCTCCGGCGGCTGGCTCCGTGGTGGGCACGGTGACGAGCAGCTTCGCCGAGCGGCATCTGCGGAACCACATTCGTGCCGGACTGCAGATCAAGTGACCCCGCCCGCCACACCGGCGGCCTGGGGACCCTACGTCCTGTGGGCTCGGAGCGGTAGGGCCAGCACAGCAGGAGCCAATCTGGAGCGGGGTGCATTCTCGTGCTGTCCTGAACCGCCTTTAACGTGCTCGAACCGCGCCCGCCTGTACAGGGGATTCTCTGTTTTCGCAGGTCAGCGCGTTGCGCCGACCACTCTGGGGTCAAGGGGTCACGATCGGGTTCGGCCGGTTCGGTTCGCGTCGCTCCTGGGTGTCACCCGCGGAGAGGGTTTTTCCTGCCCGGCTGTCCCCTGCAGCGTTCCTGGATCGGACTTTAGGGCGTCAGGTTTGTCGGCGCGATCGTCACGTCGGGCTCCCGGTCCATACGCGTGAAAGGCTGGCGCTGCCTGGCGAATGTCCTTGACGTCGGCGTAGTGGCGGAGCGTAGATATGGTCGTGTCGGAACGATATTCGAATCGCGTGTTTCCACTAGGCGTGCCTCGATCTGAATTCGGTTGGCGTCGATCACGCCTGTGCCTTGTGGCGACAGGATCGGGAAAGGTGTCGTCGTGCCTCCTGTGAATCGTCCTAAAGGGCGGACCGACGCGCGGCGGCCAACGACCCGTGGTGCTGGTGATTCCCATCGTCGGCAGCCGCTCGTGTCCGACACAAAGCGGTTCCGGCTCGACGTGCGGTTGATCGAGGGCGTGGAGGGTGACTGGCTGAAGGGTGAGATCGGGATGGTCGTGCGTGATCTGTTGTTGTGGGCCTTGCAGGATCGGTCCACTTGGGAGGGCGTGCGCACGTCGGCGGACGAGGAGCGTGCGCTGTGAGTGTCTCCGGGACGAACCCTCCGTCGCCTGCGGCCAAGGGGTTGAGCGATCTGGCTTTGTCGCCGTTCGGGTTGCCGTTGTCGTTGCACGCGAATGAAGTCCGGGTCGCCTGGGTGGGGCGGACGTCCACCGAGGAGCATCAGGATCCGCGTCAGTCGTTGTTGCGTCAGCTTGAGCGATGCAAGGTGGTGCTGCCCAACTCGTGGGTAATCGTCTGTCACTTCTACGACGTCGAGTCAGGGAGGATGGAGTTGGAGCGGCGGGGGAGGGGCACCGGGTACGACCGGTTCGACATCCCTATCGCCCGGGACGGTGGCATCGCTGACTTGCTCGGGGAAGCGCCGAAGGACAGTCGCCGGTTCGATGTCGTGATCTGTGAGTCGATGTCGCGGATCGCGCGGAAGATGTATGAGACGTTGTCGGTGGAGCGGGAGCTCGAGCGCGCGGATGTCCCGGTGTTCGCGTCGAACGAGCCGATCATGCTCACCGGGGGCCGGGCTCAGCAGATCCTGCAGCGGCGGATCAACCAGTCGGTCGCTGAGTATGAAGTGCTCAACATGCTCGAACTGTCCTGGGGTGGAACCTGCACCCACATCCGGGAGGGTTACAACATCGGCAAGCCGCCACACGGGTATGTCGCGAAAATACTGCGCCACCCGAACGCGGCGAAAGCGGAGAAAGGTCTGACCAAATCTCGGCTCGAACCGGACGGTGTTCGTGGTGAGACGGTCACGTTGATCGCCAAGTGGCGCTACTACGAACAGCTGGGCACGGACACGATCGCGGAGCGGCTGAACCAGGATCTCGATCGGCATCCGCCGCCGGAGCCGCCGGGTGGCTTGCGGGCGCGCAACGCCTGGTCGAAGTCGAGCGTCCGCGACATCCTCCGCAATCCGAAGTACACCGGGTATCAGGTCTACAACCGCCGGGCGCGGCGCAGTCGGGGAGGGCGCAACCGGCACAACCCGCCGGAGTTGTGGGTGTGGTCGGCCGAACCGGTGCATGAGCCGCTGATCCCGAGGTGGATGTGGGAAGCGATCAACGAGACCCCGGGTCTGCGTGAACGGTCGCGCGACGGGGCCGGCCTCAAGAACGATCCGCGGGCGAAGCGGACCTACCGGTTCCGCCGCCGCGTGCTGTGCGATTGCGGCCGCCGGATGATGGGCCACACCCGCCCGGGCGGCGTCTACTACCGCTGCCACCCGGCGGGCAACAACCGGGGCCGTCCGGACAAGCACGAGGGCCACCCGCCGACCGTGTACATGCGGGAAGACCTGATCATGGCCGAGGTCAGCCGGTTCTTCGCCGAGCGGGTCTTCGGGCCGAACCGTCGGGAGTTGTTCCTGGCCGCGCTCGACACTGCGGACGACGCCGCCAGCAGGGACCGCGAAGAGCAGCGCCATCGGCTGCGCCGCAAGCTCGCCGATATCGCCCGTAAGCAGGACAACGTACTCGGGCAGGCCGAATCGGCCGATCCCACCGACCCGTTCGTGCAGGGGCTCAGGCAGCGCTACAACACCCTGGAGACCGAACGGCTAGCGCTCCTCGCCACGCTTGACGGCCTGGACGAGATCGAGCGCGACCAGCCGGACCGGCCGACCGCCAGCCAGGCCGAACTCCTCGACGCGCTGCCACACCTCGCCCTCAACCTCCACCGGGCGCCGGCCGAGCTGCTCGACCGGCTGTTCGACCTCACTCAACTGACTATCCAGGTCCACTACGCGACCGACGAGGCAACACTGAAGGTGGTTCTGCCCGCCGACAACGTGGCCGCGATAGGGAACCTCGGCGCGGCAACGAGCGGCATGTCGCGGCAGGCTGGCGATGAATGCTGCGGATCCCCAGGTCAGGGGCTGTGTGCATCTGGTGAGTGCCCCCGGTGAGATTCGAACTCACACTGGACGGGTTTTGAATCCGTTGCCTCTGCCAGTTGGGCTACGGGGGCGGCGCAGCCAGACTTTACGCGCCCCACCTGGCGCCCCGGCAGTGGGGGTAGCCCTGCGTGACGACCGGTCACAGGGGAGTCGATCAACGCGACACGCCGTGCCACGACGTGGTGAACACCATGCCCACCACGTGGTCCGCGTCATCCACCAACTGGATCGTTCCGGGTAGGCTCGTCCTGCGGTTAGCCGCATTCCACATTCCGTCGAGCACGCAGGAGGACCCCGGTGACCGAAGAGGCTACCGAGGCCAGCGGTGTGGCCACCGCTCCGCAGCGTCGGGTGCTCGTCGCCGAAGACGAAGCACTGATCCGGCTTGACCTCGTCGAGATGTTGCGCGAAGAGGGATACCAGGTGGTCGGCGAGGCGGGCGACGGCGAAGAGGCCATCAAGCTGGCAGCCGAGCTCAAGCCCGACCTGGTGATCCTGGACGTCAAGATGCCCAAGCTGGACGGCATCGAGGCGGCGTCCCAGATCACCACCGACCGCATCGCCCCCGTGGTCATCCTGACCGCGTTCAGCCAGCGCGAGCTGGTCGAGCGCGCCCGCGACGCGGGCACGATGGCGTACCTGGTCAAGCCGTTCAACAAGCGGGACCTCGTTCCCGCGATCGAGCTGGCCGTCAGCCGGTTCTCGGAGATGCAGGCGCTGGAGGCCGAGGTCGCCAGCCTGTCCGACCGGCTGGAGACCCGCAAGGTCATCGACAGGGCCAAGGGCCTGCTGATGACCCACCAGGGGCTGACCGAGCCGGACGCGTTCCGGTGGATCCAGCGCACCGCCATGGACCGGCGCACGACCATGAAGGCCGTCGCCCAGGCGGTCGTCGAGAGCATCGGTCAGAAGTAACCCCGCGCGATCGCGTGGGAGGTCAAACGCTCCGACATCACTCCAACGAGGGCGTGACGGCGCTGCTCATTTGAGCAAAAGGTCACTGGTTGTTATCACCCGGTTGTTGCAATGCGGCAACCGGGTGTAAATCATGCATGAACTATAGTGACCCCCGTCACGATGTGGAAACAAGACAGCGCGTACCGCTGTGCTTGACCTCACCGGGCGGCTACGTTCAGCGCCCGATAGGTCCCATCCCGGGACGGCCGCAGTCCGCGGCCGGCTGGATAGTTGGAGGAACGAGTGTCAGGAGCACGACTCACGCGAGTTCTCGTGCTGGCGGCGGCAGCAACGCTGGCGCTGGGTGCGTGCGCGGCGCGTGATGAGGGGAGCACGTCGGGCGACACCACCGGCTCGGCGGCGGCGCCTTCGCAGGCGGCCGACGCGGCCAACCCGCGCGGCGACGGCAAGGCGGTGTGCTCGGGAGTCTCGATCGCGTACGCGGGCACCATCAACGGCAACAGCGCGGCGCTGGGCCAGAACATCCTGCGCGGCGCCGACCTCGCGGTGAAGCAGCACAACGAGGCCAACCCGAACTGCCAGGTCACCTTGAAGCAGTTCGACACCGAGGGCAAGCCGGACAAGGCCCCGGGCATTGTCACGCAGGTCATCAACGAGTCCGACATCCTCGGCGTCGTCGGCCTGCCGTTCTCGGGTGAGTCGAAGGCCGCGGGCAACCTGTTCAACCAGGCCGGCCTGGTCACGATCAGCCCGTCGGCGACCAACCCGGCGCTGGCCGACAACGGCTGGAAGACCTTCTTCCGCGGCATGGGCAACGACTCCGTGCAGGGCCCGGCCGCGGCCAAGTTCCTCACCGAGACGCTCAAGGCCAACAAGGTCTGCGTCGTGGAGGACGACTCCGAGTACGGCATCGGCCTGGCCAACGCCGTCAAGCAGGCGCTCGGCTCGAAGGCCTCCTGCACCGACAAGGTGAAGACCGGTCAGACCGACTTCTCCGCGGTGGTCAACAAGATCGCCACCGAGAACCCGGACGCCGTCTTCTACGCGGGTTACTACCCCGAGGCCGGCCCGTTCGCGCAGCAGCTGAACGACAAGGCCGTCACCGCCAAGTTCGTCGGCCCGGACGGCGTGAAGGACAACGAGTTCCTCAAGGGTGCCGGCGGCGGCGCGACCAACGCCTACTTCACCTGCCCGTGCGTCCCGGAGGACAACTTCCGCGACTTCACCGCCGCGTTCAAGGCGGTCGAGGGCGCCGACCCGGGCACCTACTCGCCCGAGGGTTACGACGTCACGACCATCCTGCTCAAGGGCATCGACAGCGGCATCAAGGACCGCGCCGCGATGCTGAACTTCGTCAAGAACTACGACGGTCAGGGCCTGACGAAGAAGTTCAAGTGGAACGACAAGGGCGAGCTCTCGGACACCCCGGTGTGGAGCTACCGCGTCGAGAACGGAAAGATCGTCAACAACGGCCAGATCAGCTAACGACCTGACCTATCGGGCATGCACGCGGCCGACCGTCGCGTGCATGCCCGATCCATACCCGGGAATAGAGTGAACCCTTGTACCCCGCGATGACCCCATTCCTCGCGCAGTCCGAGCCGTGGATCTCCTTCGACGTGGCCGGCCTCGCGGAGCAGTTCTGGAACAACACCGTGGACGGCCTGGCGCAGGGCGGCATCTACGCCCTGGTGGCGCTGGGCTACACCCTCGTCTACGGCGTTCTCAAGCTCATCAACTTCGCGCACTCCGAGGTCTTCGTCGTCGGCGCGTTCGCGACCTGGCTGACGTTCTACGGCCTCGGTTTCCGCTCCGGCGCCACGCCCGACCTGTCGATCGTCGAGCTGATCCTCTTCCTCGGCCTCGCCTGCCTGGCCGCGATGGCCGTCTCCGGCGGCACCGCGGTGCTGCTGGAACGCGTGGCCTACCGGCCGCTGAGAAAGCGCAACGCGCCGCGCCTGGTCTTCCTGATCACCGCGATCGGCGCCTCGTTCGCCATCCAGCAGACCCTGCGCCTGATCTTCGGCCTCAACCAGCAGCCCCAGATCCGGCTGCTGCAGCCGGAACCGCTGTTCCGGATCTTCGGCGCCACGGTCACCAACATCCACGTCATCCTCGTGGTGGCGGCGGTCGTGCTGTGGTTCGTGGCCGACTACTTCGTCAACCGGACCCGCCTGGGCCGCGGCATCCGCGCGGTCGCCCAGGACCCGGACACCGCCACGCTGATGGGCGTCAACAAGGAACGGGTCATCGTCATCACGTTCCTCGTCGGCGGGCTGCTCGCCGGCGCCGCCGCGCTGTTCTACATGATGCGGATCCCGCAGGGCGCCATCTACAACGGCGGCTTCCTGCTCGGCATCAAGGCGTTCACCGCCGCGGTGCTCGGCGGTATCGGCAACCTGCGGGGCGCGCTGCTCGGCGGGCTCCTGCTCGGCCTCGTGGAGAACTACGGCCAGTCGCTGTTCGGCGGCGAGTGGAAGGACATCGTGGCGTTCGTCGTGCTGATCGTCGTCCTGATGTTCCGTCCGACCGGCATCCTCGGCGAGTCCCTCGGGAAGGCACGCGTATGACGACCCAGACCGTGAGCGCGCCGCCGAAGCGCCGCTCCATCCGCGAGCAGTGGAACAACCTGTCCCGGCCGGCCCAGTGGGCGATCCTCATCCCGGTCGTGGTGCTGATCTACTTCCTGCCGGTGCTCAACCCGCCGCTGATCGCGACGACCGGCACCGACTTCCCGACCGCGATGTTCGACGTGGCCCGCTACGCGCTGGTCGCGATCGGGCTCAACGTGGTGGTCGGCCAGGCAGGCCTGCTGGACCTGGGCTACGTCGGCTTCTTCGCCGTCGGCGCCTACGTCGCGGCGCTGTTCACCAGCCCGAACTCCAGCCTGGCGAAGCTGCCCTACCTGTGGACGCTGCCGCTGGCGATGGCCGTCACGATGATCTTCGGCATCATCCTCGGCGCGCCGACCCTGCGGTTGCGCGGTGACTACCTGGCGATCGTCACGCTCGGGTTCGGCGAGATCATCCGCCTGGTGGCGGACAACGTCGACCCGCTGCGCGGCCAGTCCGGTTTCGAGCGGGTCGGCACCGACGCGAACGGCACGCCGTTCTTCGCCAACGCCACCGCCTGGTACTGGCTGACGATCACGATCATCATCGCGATCCTGCTGCTGGTCGGGAACCTGGAACGCAGCCGGGTCGGCCGCGCCTGGGTGTCGATCCGCGAGGACGAGGACGTCGCCGAGATCATGGGCGTCCCGGTGTTCAAGTTCAAGATCTGGGCGTTCGTCATCGGCGCCGCGATCGGCGGCCTGTCCGGCGCGCTCTACGCGGGCAAGCTCGGGTTCGTGAACAACCAGTCGTTCGACGTCATCACCTCGATGCTGTTCCTGGCCGCGGTGGTGCTCGGCGGCGCGGGCAACAAGGTGGGCGTGCTGCTGGGCGCGGCCGTGGTGGCGTACCTGCCGCTGCGGTTCGTGCAGCTGGCCGAGTACAACTACCTCATCTTCGGCATCGCGCTGATCATCCTGATGATCTTCCGCCCGCAGGGCCTGCTCGGCGCCCGCCAGCGCCTGCTGGCCCGCGGACGGCAGGCCTACCAGCGGCTGCTCGGCCGCGGTGAGCAGATCAGCGGGGAGAGCGCGCTGGCCGCCGACACGACGGGAGGTCCCCGATGAGCCACCCCAGCGAGGAGACCCCGGTCGAGGGCGGCCTGGTCGCCGAGGTCGCCCGGATGACCCCGGAGGAGCTCGCCGAGCACGAGGCCGAGGTCGCCGAGGCGGTCGCCGTCGACCGCGACATCAAGGTCGAGGTCGGCGAGACCCTGCTGGAGATGCGGGACGTGACGCTGAAGTTCGGCGGCCTGACAGCGCTGGACTCGGTGTCGTTCGGCATCCGCCGCGGCGAGATCCTGGGCCTGATCGGGCCCAACGGCGCCGGCAAGACCACCTGCTTCAACGCGATGACCGGGGTCTACCGGCCCACGTCGGGGCAGGTGCTGCTGGAGGACAAGCCGCTGGGCAAGGCCACCCGCCACCAGATCACGCAGCGCGGCATCGCCCGCACCTTCCAGAACATCCGGCTCTTCGGCGAGATGACCGCGCTGGAGAACGTGGTGGTCGGCACCGACGCCCGCCACAAGACCAGCGTCCTCGGCGCGTTGCTGCGGCTCCCGCGGCACCACCAGGAGGAGAAGACCGCGGTGGAGCGGGCCATGGCGCTGCTGGAGTTCGTCGGCATCGCCGACCGGGCCGCGGACAAGGCCAAGAACCTCCCGTACGGCTATCAGCGCCGCCTGGAGATCGCGCGGGCGATGGCCACCGAGCCGAAGCTGCTGTGCCTCGACGAGCCTGCCGCCGGGTTCAACCCGGCGGAGAAGGAAGAGCTCATGGGGCTGATCCGGAAGATCCGCGACGACGGCTACACCGTCCTGCTCATCGAGCACGACATGAAGCTCGTCATGGGCGTGACCGACCGGATAGTCGTTCTGGAGTTCGGCAAGAAGATCGCCGAAGGACTGCCGGCCGAGATCAGGGAGAACCCCGCTGTGATCGCCGCCTACCTGGGAGTGCCTGACGATGACGCTGCTTGAGCTTGACGGGGTCTCCGTCCACTACGGACGGATCCAGGCGGTCTCGGAGCTGACGCTGCGGGTCGACGAGGGCGAGGTCGTCGCCCTCATCGGCGCGAACGGCGCGGGCAAGAGCACCACGATGCGCGCCATCTCCGGCATCCGCCCGCTGTCGGCGGGCCGGATCACCTTCGCCGGCGAGGACATCACGAAGCTGCGCGCCGACCTGCGGGTCGTCCGCGGCATCTCGCAGGTGCCCGAGGGGCGCGGGGTGTTCCCGGGGATGACGGTCGCGGAGAACCTGGACATGGGCGCCTACGCGCGCAAGGACCGGAAGAACCTGCAGCCCGACCTGGACCGCGTGTTCGACCTGTTCCCGCGCCTTGCGGAGCGGCGCAACCAGGCCGGCGGCACGCTGTCCGGCGGTGAGCAGCAGATGCTGGCCATGGGCCGGGCGCTGATGGCCAAGCCGCGTCTGCTGCTGCTCGACGAGCCCTCGATGGGGCTCGCGCCGCAGTTCATCCAGCAGATCTTCCGGATCGTCACGGAGATCAACAAGCAGGGCACCACGGTGCTGCTGGTGGAGCAGAACGCGCAGCAGGCGCTGTCCCGCGCCCACCGCGCATACGTGCTGGAGACCGGCCGGATCACCAAGACCGGCACCGGCACCGAGCTGCTGGCGGACTCCGCGATCAAGGAGGCCTACCTGGGCGTCGCCTGATCGGGTGGACCTGGAACGAGAAGGGCCCCGGCGCTCGTGCGCCGGGGCCCGTCTTCGTGGTGGATCAGCGGCTGCCGGGGGCGGCGTCGCGCACCAGGCAGGACAGGCGCGCGGTGCAGGTGCGGCGGCCCTGGTCGTCGGTCAGCACGATCTCGGCGGTGATGGTGCCGCGGCCGACGTGCAGCGGCGTCGCCACGCCGGTGACCAGGCCTTCCCGCGCGGCGCGGTGGTGGGTGCAGGACAGCTCGAACCCGAGCGTGGCCTTGTCCGCGCCCGCGTTGAGCGCCGCCACGGTCGAGCCCAGCGCCTCCGCGAGCACGGCGTTCGCGCCGCCGTGCAGCAGGCCGTAGGGCTGCAGGTTGCCCTCGACCGGCATCGTGCCGACCACCCGCTCCGCCGTGAGCTCGACGAACTCGATGCCGAGCTTGTCGTTGAGCTGCTGCTCCGCGACGCGCGGATCGATGCCCGCGAGCTGCTCGCGGATGGCTTCGGAGAGGTTCTCGGACAACGCGGGTGACTCCTCGGTGAGACGACGGCAAGGCAGGACGACCGCTCGCGCGGTTCTGTCGGTGCCCCACCCTAGACTCGCACCCGTGAGCCCCAGCCAGAACCAGCCAGTAGCCAACACCACAGCGACGGCGCCCGCGGAAGGACGGCCGCGGCTGTTGCTGATCGACGGCCACTCGATGGCCTACCGCGCCTTCTTCGCCGTGCCTGCCGACCGGTTCAAGACCTCCACCGGCCAGGTCACCAACGCGGTGTTCGGGTTCACCTCGATGCTCATCAACCTGCTGCGCGACGAGCAGCCGACGCACCTCGCGGTGGCGTTCGACGTGTCGCGGCAGACGTTCCGCTCGGCGACCTTCGCCGACTACAAGGCCACCCGGACGTCGACGCCGGACGAGTTCAAGGGGCAGGTCGACCTGGTCAAGGACGTGCTCGGGGTGCTCGGCATCCCGGTGCTGACCAAGGACAACTACGAGGCCGACGACATCATCGCCACGCTGACCACGCAGGCGACGGCCGAGGGCTACCAGGTCCTGATCTGCACCGGCGACCGCGACGCGCTGCAGCTGGTGGACGACTCGACGACGGTCCTGTACCCGCGCAAGGGCGTGTCCGACCTGGTCCGCTACGACCCGGCCGGGGTGGCGGAGAAGTACGGGCTCACGCCGTCGCAGTACCCGGACTTCGCGGCGCTGCGCGGCGACCCGTCGGACAACCTGCCGGGCATCCCGGGCGTCGGGGAGAAGACCGCCACCAAGTGGATCCAGCAGTTCGGGTCGCTGGACGCGCTGATCGACCGGGTCGACGAGGTCAAGGGCAAGGTCGGCGACGCGCTGCGCGCCCACCTGAGCTCGGTGACGCTCAACCGCCAGCTCACCGAGCTGGTGCGGGACGTGCCGCTGGACGCCACGCCGGGCGACCTCGCGCTCAAGCCGTGGGACCGGGACGCGGTCCACCGGCTGTTCGACGAGCTCGAGTTCCGGGTGCTGCGCGACCGGCTGTTCCAGACGCTGTCCAGCGCGGAGCCGGAGGCCGAGTCCGGGTTCGAGGTGGAGGGCGCCGCGGTGCCCGCCGGCGGCCTCGCGGCGTGGCTGTCGAAGCACACCAAGGCCGGCCAGACCGTGGGCCTGTCCTTCCGCGCCACCGGGTCGTCGGTGCGGTCGGACATCCAGTCGATCAGCCTGGCCGCGCCGGGCGGCGAGGCCGGTTACGTCGACGTCACCGCCCTGGACGAGGCCGACGAGCAGGCGCTGGCCGCGTGGCTGGCCGACCCGGCGATCGCCAAGGCCGGGCATGCGCTGAAGGTGCCGCTGCACGCGCTGCGGGCGCGCGGCTGGAAGCTCGCGGGCCTGGCGATGGACACCGAGCTGGCCGCGTACCTGGTCCGGCCGGGGCAGCGGTCGTTCGAGCTGGACGACCTGGTGCTGCGGTACCTGCAGCGCGAGCTGCGCAACGACAGCGACGCCGGCGACGGCCAGCTGTCCCTGCTCGACGGCGACGACGGCGACCAGAAGCTGGTGCAGGGCGAGCTGGTCCGCGCCAGCGCGGTCGCCGAGCTGGCCGGCGCCCTCTCCGCCGAGCTGGAGAAGATCAGCGGCACCAGGCTGCTCGGCGACATCGAGCTGCCGTTGCTGCAGGTCATCGCCGAGGTCGAGGCCGCGGGCGTGGCCGTCGACATCGAGCAGCTGACCGCGCTGGAGGCGCACTACGGCGCCCGCGTGAAGCAGGCAGCCGAGGCCGCGTACGGCGTGATCGGCAAGCAGGTCAACCTGGGCTCGCCCAAGCAGCTGCAGGTCGTGCTGTTCGACGAGCTGGGCATGCCGAAGACCAAGCGCACCAAGACCGGCTACACCACCGACGCCGAGGCGCTGCAGACGCTGTACGAGAAGACCGAGCACCCGTTCCTGCAGCACCTGCTGGAGCACCGGGACGCCACCCGGCTCAAGAGCACGGTCGAGGGCCTGCTCAAGTCGGTCGCCGACGACGGCCGGATCCACACCACGCTGCACCAGACGATCGCGGCCACCGGTCGTCTGTCCTCTGTGGACCCGAACCTGCAGAACATCCCGATCCGCACCGAGGAGGGCCGCCGCATCCGCGACGCGTTCGTCGTCGGCGACGGGTACGCGGAGCTGCTCACCGCGGACTACAGCCAGATCGAGATGCGGATCATGGCGCACCTGTCCGAGGACGCGGCGCTGATCGAGGCGTTCCAGTCCGGGTTCGACTTCCACGCGGCCACCGCGGCGCGCGTGTTCGGCGTCGACCCGGCCGAGGTCACCGGGCCGCAGCGGGCGAAGATCAAGGCGATGAACTACGGCCTGGCCTACGGGCTGTCGGCCTACGGCCTGTCGCAGCAGCTGCGGATCTCCACCGAGGAGGCCCGCGGGCTGATGGACGAGTACTTCGCCCGGTTCGGCGGGGTGCGCGACTACCTGCACAGCGTCGTGGTCGAGGCGGGCAAGGTCGGCTACACCGAGACGATCTTCGGCCGTCGCCGCTACCTGCCCGACCTCAACAGCGACAACCGGCAGCGGCGCGAGATGGCCGAGCGGATGGCGCTCAACGCGCCGATCCAGGGCAGCGCGGCCGACATCATCAAAGTCGCGATGATCGGCGTGCACCGCGCGATCGCCGAGGCCGGCCTGCGGTCGCGGGTGCTGCTGCAGGTGCACGACGAACTGATCGTCGAGGTCAGCGAGGGCGAGCGCGACCGGGTCGAGGAGCTGGTGCGGCGCGAGATGGGCGCGGCGTACGAGCTGGCCGTGCCGCTGGAGGTGTCGGTCGGGTTCGGCCGGTCCTGGAACGAGGCGGCGCACTGACGGCATGACGGACCGGGTGGCGGCGGTGGCGCAGGTGCGCCGCGCCAAGGACTGGATGGACGCGCACTACGCCGAGCCCCTCGACGTGGACGCGCTCGCCGCCGTCGCCTGCTGTTCGCGCTACCACTTCATGCGCTCGTTCGCCGCCGCGTACGGGGAGAGCCCGAAGGCCTACCTGACGCGGCGGCGCATCGAGCGGGCGCAGGACCTGCTGCGGTCGGTGAACCTGACGGTCACCGAGGTGTGCCTGGCCGTCGGGTTCACCAGCCTCGGCACGTTCAGCCGCCGGTTCGCCGAGATCACCGGTTCCTCGCCGAGCGAGTACCGGGCGCGGGTGCGCGCGGACGGGCCGCCGCCGGTGCCCGGGTGCTACCTGATGATGTGGACCCGGCCCGCGGCGGGAACAGCACATTCGGAGAAGCCGGGGGACGTCCCAGGTCAGTAGCGTTCTTCCCATCGACCACAGGAGGTTCGCGATGATCAACGGGCTGTCCCACTCCAGCGTGTACGTGCTGGACCAGGATTCGGCGAAGGCGTTCTACACCGAGAAGCTCGGCTTCGAGGTGCGGCGGGACCTGCAGATCGGCGACTTCCGCTGGCTCACGGTCGGGCCGCCCGACCAGCCGGACCTCGACTTCATCCTGATGAAGCCGGGGCCGCCGCAGCACGACGCGGAGACCGAAAAGCAGATCCGGGAACTGGTGGCCAAGGGCGCGTTCGGCGGGGGCGTGTGGAAGACCGCCGACTGCCGCGGGACGCACGCCGAGCTGGCCGCGCGCGGGGTGACGTTCCTGCAGGAGCCGGCCGAGCGGCCGTACGGGATCGAGGCCGTGTTCCGCGACGACTCGGGCAACTGGTTCAGCCTCACCCAGCCGCACGCGTTCGACCCCGGCAAGGACTGGGGCTGATCTTCGCCGGTTCCCGGCCGGATCGGGCGGCGGGACGTGGAAAGGTTTCCGGCGCATTGCGGCGGGGAGAAGGCCACGTCGAGAGGCTGCCCGTGCCGCGAGCAGCAGGTAGCGTGGGGTCATGGCTGGCCGGAAAGCGCTGATCCTGGCGGGTACGGGGATGCTGGCCGGGCTCGCCGAAGTCCTGACCAGGGAGGGCTGGCACGTGGTGCTGCCGTCCCGGCGGTACCACCCGCTCGACTGCGAGGTGCGGCCGGGGGAGGCGGCGCGGCGGTCGATGCGGCCGCCGGGGCACCGGCCCTTCCGCGACGGCACGATCCGCCCGTGGGGCGGCGGGAAGGCGATCTGGGTCGAGGCGCACTGGGACCGGCCGCGGGAGCTTGCCGCGAAGGCGGAGCTGGCGCTGCGCGGGCAGGCGGACCTGCTGGTGGCGTGGATCCACGAGCAGTACCGGCGGTCGGTGATGGGCGCGGTGGAGTCCCTGCTCGCCGACGGCGCGCCGGTGGTGGAGGTGCGGGGCGGCCTCAGCGGCACCGGGGCGGTCGAACCGCCCGACCCGCTGCTGCCCCTGCACCCGACCCAGGTGGTGCAGCTGGGCACGGTCTCCGCCTACGACGCCCACCGGTCCCTGGCCCAGGCCGAGATCGCCGAGGGAGTGCTCGAAGCGGTGCGCCGGGCCCTGTCCGGCCACGCGACGTCGACGCACCAGATCGGCCAGCTGCGGCCGATGGTGCGCTGAGCCTGCGCGCTGCCGGTCGCGGCGGCGGGCGGGGATCGGACGTTGGTGGGCACATGCGGCTCGGACTGGGACCGCGTGCCGCCGGAATTCGCGGATGGTGCCGGGCGGGGGAACCGCCTCGATGGCGAGCAGGTGCGGCCGCCGGTGCCCTGGGTGGCGCGCTCGGTCCCCGCTTGGCAGCCGGGATCGCGTGCCGCTGGAATTGGCGGAGGCTCGCCCCGATGTGGGGTGGGGGATGCGCCTCGTTGGTGGGCGGCGCGGCCCCAGGGAAGCGGCCCAGGCGGGCGGCCGGGCGGGGCCAGCCCATCAACCCGGAGCGCCGATTTCCCGCATCTCGGCGAGGCGGTCCGCCAGGAACGCACGCTCGGTCTCGTTGTCCGTCAGGCGCAGAGCGTGCTCGTAGGCGGCGGCCGCCTCGACGGGCCGGCCGAGGCGGCGCAGCAGGTCTGCCTTGACCGCGGGCAGGTAGTGGTACCCGGACAGCCGGCGGTCGCCTTCCAGCGCCGTCACCTCGGCCAGCGCCTGCGCCGGGCTGTCGACCATCGCCACCGCGACCGCCCGGTTCAGCGCCACCACCGGCGACGGCCACACCTTCGCCAGTTCGTCGTACAGCACCAGGATCTGCGGCCAGTCCGTCGCCTCGTAGGACGGTGCGCTCGCGTGCAGCATCGCGATCGCCGCCTGCAGGGCGAAACGGCCTGGCGGGCCGCCGCGCAGGGACGTCACCACCAGCTCGTCCGCCTCCGCGAGCGCGGCGCGGTCCCAGCGGGAACGGTCCTGTTCGGACAGCAGCAGGAGTCGGCCCGTCCCGTCCGTGCGCGTCGCCCGGCGCGCGTGCCCCGCCAGCAGCAACGCCAGCAACCCCCGCACCTCCCGCGAGTCCGGCACCAGCTCCCGCAGCAGCCGCGCCAGTTCCAGCGCCCGCTCGGCGCACGCCACCCGCATCAGCGACTCGCCCGACGGCGCCGTGTGCCCGGTCGTGAACAGCAGGTGGATCGTCGTCAGCACCGCGTCCAGCCGCTCCGGCCGCTCGGCCGGCGCGGGCATCCGGAACGGGATCCGCGCCGCCGCGATCTTCTTCTTCGCTCGCGTGATCCGGGCCGCCATCGTCGCCGGCGGCACCAGGAACGCCGCCGCGACGTCCGGCGTCGGCACGCCGCACACCAGCCGCAAGGTCAGGGCCACCTGCGCCTCGGCCGACAACGCGGGGTGGCAGCACAGGAACACCAGCCGCAGCGGGTCGTCGGCCACCGGGCTGTCCGCCGCGGGCTCGACCAGCAACGGCAGCTTCGCGCGCAGCGTCGCCGCGCGCCGCAGGGCGTCCAGCGCGTTGTGCCGCGCCGCGGTCGTCAGCCACGCGGCCGGGCGGTCCGGCACGCCGTCGCGGGCCCACGAGTCGAGCGCGGCGGCGTAGGCGTCCTGGACGCACTCCTCCGCCAGGTCGAGATCACGCGTGACGCGCACCGTCGCGGCGAGCACCCTGGCCCACTCGCGGCGGTGCGCGTCGGCGACGGCGTCCCGGACCCCGGTCACACCTCCATCAACGGCCGCACCTCGACCGCCCCGTCCATGATCGGCAGCAGCTTCCCGATGGCCACCGCCTGGTCGAGGTCGGCGGCCTCGACCACGAAGAACCCGGCGATGACCTCCTTGCTCTCCAGGAACGGGCCGTCGGTCACCGCGCCGCCCTTGTGGATCGTGCGGGCCTGCGCCACCGGCTGCAGCCCCTGCTCGTGCACCACCCGGGCGCCCATGGCCTCGATCTTCGGCCCGACGGCCAGGTTGGCCTCCATGACCTCCGGCGGGATGTCGGCCACGCCGCCGGGGAGTTCCTTTTCGTAGATCAGGATCGCGTACTGCGGCATCGTCACGTCCCCGCTCACCAGTTGCCCGTTTCCGGCCCCATCGCACCACATTCGAGCCCGCCCGCGCGCCGGTAGCGGTGCAGCAGCCCGCCGCGCGGCAACCGCTCGGTGTGGGTCAGCTCCAGCGCGCCCGGACCGGCGCCGGAGCCGAACAGCCGCTTGCCCGACCCGATCACCACCGGGAACACCAGCAGCTGGAACTCGTCGACCAGGTCGTGCGCGAGCAGTGTCTGCACCAGGTCGCTGCTGCCGTGGACCTGGATGTCCCCGCCGTCGCCGCGCTTGAGCTCGGCCACCGCCCCGGCGGCGTCCCCGCGCAGCAGCGTGCAGTTGCGCCAGCCCACCTCGGTCAGCGTCCGCGAGGCGACGAACTTCGGCAGCCCGTTCATCAGGTCGCCGAACGGGTCGTCGGCCAGCGGCCACGTCGCGGCGAACTCCTCGTAGGTCTTCCGGCCGAGCAGGAGCGCGCCGGCTCCGCGGGTGAACTCGAGCATCAGCTCCAGCACCCGCTCGCCGATGAACGGCACCGCCCAGCCGCCGTGGGCGAAGCCGCCGTCGCGGTCCTCGTCCGGGCCGCCCGGCGCCTGCATCACGCCGTCGGCCGTCACGAACGCCGTGACCACCAGTTTCCGCATGCCGATCCCTTCCTCACCGGGCGTCCCGGTGACGCCCGCGCCCCTACGGCGAACGAGCGGCCCCGGAATCGACAACCGGCGGGAACTAATCCTGGCGGGCCACGCCCCGGACGAGGAGCATGATGCCCTCGCGCACCTCGGCTCGCGAGCGCTGCGGCTGGAACACCTGCCAGTCCAGCGCGACGACCAGCAGCGTGCCGAACAGCCCGGCCGCCGCGGTCGGCACCTCGATCCCCGGCGGCAGGCGCCCGGCGTCGGCGACCCGCTGCAGCTGCTCCTTCACGATGGAGACGATGTCCTCGCGCAGCAGCGACAGCGTCTCCTGCCACTGGCCCGGCGTCCGCCACAGCTCGCTGACCAGGATCTGCGAGAACCCGCGGTGCCCCGCGATGAACTCCAGCCCGGTGTCCACCAGGGACTCCAGCGCGGCCACCGGGTCCGGCTCGGCCGCGTGCGCCCGCAGCCGCTCGGCGAGCTGCCCGACGCCGTAGCGCAGCAGCGCGTCGATCAACCCGTCCTTGCTGCCGAAGTTGTAGTACACGGTGCCCTTCGCGACCCCGGCCGCCGCCGCGATCTCGTCCACCGTCAGCCCGGCCAGCCCCTTCTCGGTGGCCAGCCGCAGCGTCGCCTCGAACAGCTTCTGCTTGGTGCTCTCGCCGCGCGGGCTCACAGCGAGAGCTCCGGCTGCAGCTTCGACACCGTCCACACCCGTTGCCTGCGCGCGGCCAGCGCCGACACCGCGAGCGCGCCCACGAGGTAGGCGACCAGCACCCCGATGTCCAGCAGGTTCCGCAGCGACGCGCCGGTGTAGAGCAGGTGCCGCAGCCCGTCGACCACGTACCCCATCGGCAGCACGACGTGCAGCGGGTACAGCGCGTCCGGCAGGGTCTGCCACGGGAACGTGCCGCCCGCGCTGACCAGCTGCAGCACCAGCAGCACCAGCCCGAGGAACTTGCCGACGGCGCCGAAGAACGCGTTGAGCGCGTGCACGATCGCGGTGAACGTCAGCGATGCCAGGATCGCGAACGCCAGCGCGCCCACCGGGTGCGCGATGTGGATGCCGACGAACCAGGTGACGGCGGCGAACAACACGACGACCTGCGCGATGCCCAGCAGCGCCGAAGGCAGCCACCCGCCGAGCGCGACCCGCAGCGGCGCGGTGCCCGCCGCGATAGCCCGCGACGACAGCGGCCGGATCAGCAGGAACAACACGAATGCGCCGATCCAGGTGGCCAGGGCGAGGAAGAACGGGGCCAGCCCGGCGCCGTAGGTGCCCGCGGAGGCGACGCCGACGGAGTTGACCGCGACCGGGTCGGCGATCGTGTCCGCGGTCGCGGTCCGCGTCGGGTCGCTGGGGTTGGGGATCTGCTGGAGCCCGTTGTTCAGGCCGTCCCGCAGCTGGCCGGCGCCGGTCGCCAGCTCCCGCGTGCCGGACAACGCGGTCTTCTCGCCGTCGTTGAGCTGGTTCGCGCCGGCCGAGAGCGTGTTCGCGCCGTCAGCGGCCTGCGCGATGCCGCCGGACAGCGCGGGCGCCGAGTTCGCCAGCGCGGCGGCCCCGGCCGCGACCTGCCGCGCCCCGTCGGCGAGCTGGTTCAGCTGGGCCGACGTCTGCTGGATCCTCGAGTTGGCCTGGTCGACCGGGGCCCGCAGGTCGCCGAGCACGCCCTGCACCCGCTCGATGTCGGCCTCGGACAGCCCGGCCGCGCGCAGCCGGTCGGTGAGCTGGTTGTTCACGTCGTCGAGGTTGCGCACCAGCTGGGCGGACCCGCTCGCGACGGTGGACCCGGCCGCGGCGACCTGGCTGTTGCCGTCGGCGACCTGCTGGGCGCCGTCGGCCAGCTGCCGGGTGCTCTGCGGCAGGGTCGCGGTGCTCGACCGGAGCGTGGACAGCCCGGACGACAGCTGGGCGCTGCCGGTGGCCAGCTGCTGTGCCCCGTCGGCGAGCTGCTGCTGGCCGGTGAGCAGCCGGTTCGCGCCGTCGGCGAGCTGGGTGGCGCCGGTCGCGGCCTGCTGGGTCTGCTGGTAGATGGTCGAAAAGCCCATCAGGAACCGGTTCGCGGCCTCGCTGCCCACCTTCTCCGCGATCGTGTCGCGGATCTGCTCGGCGACCTGGTTGGCGATGGTGTGCGAGAGGTAGTTGTTCGCGTCGTTCGTGGTCAGCTGGATCGTGGCGCGCTGCGGGGTGAAGTTGCCGCTGGAGAGCAGCGCGGCGGAGAAGTCGCGTGGGATCGTGATCGTGAACGCGTAGCGGTCGTCGCGCACCCCGGCGTCGGCCTCGGCCGCGGAGACCTCGTGCCACTGGAACGTGCCCGAGCCGACCACCGAGGACGTGACCTCGTCGCCGACGTTGCGGTCGGCGGATCCCGCGTCCTCGTTGACGATCGCCGCGGGCAGCTTGCCGAGGCGGCCGTAGGGGTCGAAGTTGGCGTAGAGGTAGAACGACGCGTACAGCAGGGGGACGAGCACCAGCGCGGCCACGGCGAGCTTGGGCAGCTTGCCGGAGGTCAGGCGGCGCAGTTCCCCGGCGGCGAGCCGGAGGCCGGTCACTGCGGATCTCCTTGCACGAGTTCGGGTTCGGGCTGCTCGGTGCGGCCGAGCAGCGCCGGGGGAGCGGGCAGCGCCCCGGTCGGGGCGGTGGCGGTCAGCACGACGACGGCGAAGCCGCGCTCGGCGTGTTCGCGGGCGAGGCCGGCCCAGCTGGAGACGTCGCTGGTGTGCCGGTCGGGGGTGTCGAGCACGAGCAGCCGCACCCCGGGCCGCGCCGCGGCCAGCGCGGTGAGCAGCCGGGTGCGCTCGGCGGGGGACAGGTGCTCGAACCGGACGTCCGCGCGCCCGGCGAGGTCGTGCTCGGACAGCCACCGCGCGACGGCGTCCTTGCCCGCGGGCAGCCTCCCGATCGACAGCTCCTCGGCGACGACCATCCGCACCGGCAGCGAGTCCTCCGGCGCGGTGATCTCCGGCGCGTCCACCACGGCGCTGACGCGGCGCAGTTTCGCGGCGTCCGCCTTGCCGTCGAGCGTCACGAGCCCGGTCGTCGGCCGCATCCGCCCGGTCAGGGCGAGACCGAACGCGGTCACCCCGGCGCCCGGCTCGCCGTGCGCGAAGACGAGTTCGCCCTCGCCGACGGTGAGCGAGGTCGGCGGCAGCACCGTGCCGTGCGGACCTTCGACGGTGACCCGGTCGGCGTGCACCCGCACAGGATCCCCCTCTTTTGAACTGACTGGTCAGTTCAAAAGCTACGCCCGTCCTCCGGAGCCCGCAACTCGGGGGTCAGCGCAGCGCGGACGCGGGCCGGACCTCCCAGTACGACCACAGCGGCCGGTACCCCTGACGCGGCCAGAACACCGAGGACAGCGGGTTGGCCGGGTTGTAGTAGAGGTAGGTTGCCTGGGCGCCGAGGTCGGCGAACTCGCGGTGCACCCGGCTCAGCAGCGCCCGGCCGATGCCTTCGCCGCGCGCGTGCTCGCTGGTCGCCACGTTGTTGACGTAACCCCACTGCCCGGCGGGCAGCAACTCGGCGGCCCACGACCCGGGCGCCGACTCGACCCACCCGCAGTCGGCCAGCGCGACGGCGACGCCGTCCCGTTCGGCGAGCCAGACCGGCGCGTCCGCGGCGAGGTTGCGCTCCAGCCGCGGCGTGATCAGCTCCGCGGTGCCCGGCCGCCACGGCCCGGCGACCAGGCTGGAGTAGCGGAACGTGGCCATCGACAGCGCCACGACCTCCTCGAGGTCCTCCGGCCGCGCGCGGCGGATCGTCACGCCCGGCGGGGGCGGGTGCTCCTCCGGCGGGCCGGTGCGAACCGCGAGCACGGACAGCGGCACCAGGCCGTGGTCGAGGAACGCGCGCACCGCCTCGGCGTCCCGGCTCGGCCAGGTCACCGTGCACGACGAGTCCGCGCCGGGCGACTCCCGGTCCATCCGGCGCCGCCAGGCGCGCAGCAGCGCGTCCATGCCCGCGGTCCCGGTATCCCCGACGCACGGGAACAGCTGCCACACCTGCGCGGCCGACCACAGCAGGTCGAACGCGCCCGGCTGGTGCCGCTGGACCTGGACCACCCCGGTGACGCGGGTGCCGTCCGCGGTGGCCGCGGTCAGCACCTCGCCCTCCGGCGGTGGCGCGGCGGGCGGCAGCAGCGGGTCCAGCGCGCTGAACCGGGCCCGCTGCGCGGACAGCAGCGCCGCGCTCACGGGCACGCGCGCGCCCGGAAGATCGCCGTGCCCGGGAAGAGCTTGCCCCGCAGCGGGCTCCACTGGCCCCACACCCGGGTGTGCCCGGCCGGCCACTCCGGCTCGATCAGGTCCTCCAGCGCGAACCCGGTGGCCGCCAGCGCCCGCACGTAGTCGCCCACCGTGCGGTGGTACTCCACGTAGGTCGCCTTCCCGTCCCCGTCGACCTCCACGTAGGGGGTGCGGTCGAAGTACGGCTGGCTCGCGGTCAGCCCGGCCGGACCCGGGTCGTCCGGGAAGATCCAGCGGATCGGGTGGGTCACCGCGAACACCCACGGCCCGCCCGGCCGCAGCACCCGGCGCACCTCGGCGAACACGGTCTCGATCGAGGCCACGAAGGGCAGCGCGCCGAACGCCGAGCAGGCCACGTCGACGCTGCCGTCCGCCAGCGGCAGCCGCTCGGCCGTCGCCTGGACCAGCGGGACCTCGATCCCGGTGCGCGCCGCGCCCGCGCGGGCGTGCCGGAGCATCCCGGCCGACAGGTCGAGCCCGACCGGGTGCGCGCCCGCCGTGGCCAGCCAGCGCGAGCACGCCGCCTGGCCGCACCCGATCTCGGCCACGCGGCGGCCGCGCACGTCGCCGAGCAGCCGGGCGTCGGCCTCGCGCACGCCCTCCGGGCACCACACGAAGTCCGCGTCGCCGAGGAAGCCGCCGTGGGTGGCCTGGTAGTCGTCGGCGTCGGCGTCCCACCAGGCCAGGTTGGCCGCCGTCGCCTCGTCCGCGGTCACCTCCCGGTGCGCCACGCCGACCGTGCCGAGCCGGTGTTCGGCGCGGGCGTGCCGGTCCGGGTCGAGGTCGCCGCCGTTGTCGTCTGCCGCCGTCGTCACACCGGTATTCTCACCGGTCAGCCCCGCCGCGTCCGTGCGGGCGACCCTGTTTGTGCCGCGCGTGGGCGGCCGCGTACGATATCTCTAGCGCAGTGGGTTCGCGCTACCTTCCACTCGGCAGAGCTGAGCCGGGTTCCGGGTCGCGCACCGTCGGCGGTGATGCTCCGCGGCCGTTCCGTTGTGAACGTTTGCTCATGGTTGCCGTCGCACGCTCACCGCGCGCGCAAACTGCAAACCTACTCGAGCCGTAAACCAACCGGAGCAACCCACCTAATGACCACCGACACCACCACCGCCCCGACGTCCGGCGCCGCCCAGGTCGCCGTCAACGACATCGGGTCGGAGGAAGACTTCCTCGCCGCGATCGACAAGACGATCAAGTACTTCAACGACGGCGATATCGTTGAGGGCACCATCGTCAAGGTCGACCGCGACGAGGTGCTGCTCGACATCGGTTACAAGACCGAGGGCGTCATCCCCTCGCGTGAGCTGTCCATCAAGCACGATGTCGATCCCGGCGAGGTCGTCAGCGTCGGTGACGAGGTCGAGGCCCTCGTTCTCCAGAAGGAGGACAAGGAAGGCCGGCTGATCCTGTCCAAGAAGCGCGCCCAGTACGAGCGCGCCTGGGGCACGATCGAGGAGCTCAAGGAGAAGGACGAGCCCGTCAAGGGCACCGTCATCGAGGTCGTCAAGGGCGGCCTGATCCTCGACATCGGCCTGCGGGGCTTCCTGCCCGCCTCCCTGGTGGAGATGCGCCGCGTGCGCGACCTGCAGCCCTACGTCGGCCGCGAGCTCGAGGCGAAGATCATCGAGCTGGACAAGAACCGCAACAACGTGGTCCTGTCCCGCCGGGCCTACCTCGAGCAGACCCAGTCCGAGGTCCGCAGCGAGTTCCTCAACGCGCTCGCCAAGGGCCAGGTCCGCAAGGGCGTCGTGTCCTCGATCGTCAACTTCGGCGCGTTCGTCGACCTCGGCGGCGTCGACGGTCTGGTGCACGTCTCGGAGCTGTCCTGGAAGCACATCGACCACCCGTCCGAGGTCGTCGAGGTCGGCCAGGAGGTCACCGTCGAGGTGCTGGACGTCGACATGGACCGCGAGCGCGTGTCCCTGTCGCTGAAGGCGACCCAGGAAGACCCGTGGCGCCAGTTCGCCCGCACCCACGCGATCGGCCAGATCGTGCCGGGCAAGGTCACCAAGCTCGTCCCGTTCGGCGCGTTCGTCCGCGTCGAGGAGGGCATCGAGGGCCTGGTGCACATCTCCGAGCTGGCCGAGCGCCACGTGGAGATCCCGGAGCAGGTCGTGCAGGTCGGCACCGAGGTCATGGTCAAGGTCATCGACATCGACCTGGAGCGCCGCCGGATCTCGCTGTCGCTGAAGCAGGCGAACGAGGGCTTCACCACCGACACCGAGTTCGACCCGACGCAGTACGGCATGGCCGCCGAGTACGACGACCAGGGCAACTACATCTACCCCGAGGGCTTCGACCCCGACACGCAGGAGTGGCAGGAAGGCTACGACAAGCAGCGTGAGGAGTGGGAGCGCCAGTACGCCGAGGCGCACGCCCGCTACGAGGCCCACATGCGGCAGATCGCCAAGGCTGCCGAGGCCAGCGCCCAGGCGGCGGCCGAGGAGGCCACCGGTGGTCCGGTCGGCGGCGGCGAGCAGAACTACAGCTCGACCGGCGGCGGCTCGGAGCAGCGCAGCGGCGGCACCCTCGCCAGCGACGAGCAGCTCGCGGCTCTGCGCGAGAAGCTCTCGGGCGGTGCGTGAGCCCTCGCGGCTGAGTGACTGATCCGTGGCCCCCGGTCCTGCTTGGACCGGGGGCCACGGTCGTTCCCGGGGCCGACCCGGCGCTCGTTGCCGGTGTGGCGCTGGACAACGGGTTCCGTCGGCCGTTCGGCTGCCGCCTCAGGCGAGTTCGAGGTCCAGCCCGTTGATCATCGCGCGGATGCCGGATCCGAACACCTCGTCGTAGGCGTCGTCGGTGGTCTCGATGAACCACTTCGGCGGCGGGTTGCGCGCGCGGTGCGTCAGCTCGACGCTCACCAGCCCGTGCATCGTGGTCCAGATCAGGTATCCGGTGACGTTCGGGTCGCGGCCGGGCGGCGTCACCGGCGCCACGCGGTCCACCAGCAGGTCGAAGCTGCTCCGCTGCGCGAACGCCCGCAGGTCCGGGTCCGGGTCGAACCCGGGCACCGACTGCTCGAACATGAACGCGTACCGCGCCGGGCTGTCCAGCGCGAACCGGCGGTAGGCGCGGGCCAGCGCGAGGATCCCCGCTGCCGGATCGCCGGAAACCGGCGGCACCGCCCGGAACTCCTCGTGCAGCATCTCGAAAGTGCGCTCGTACAAGGCGTCCAGAACCCCGTTGCGGCCGCCGAAGCGCGTGTAGACCCCGATCGTCGACGTGCCGGCCGCCTCGGCGACGCTGCGCACCGTCAGCCCGGCCACGCCCTGCTTGAGGAGAACCGTCAGCGCGGCCTGCAGGAAGCGTTCCCTGCTGTGGCTGTCGCCGTGGCCGTGTCGGGTGGCCATCCGCCGCGCACCCCCTTCGCTCTCCTGGAAGCAACTTAGGGCATAACGCGCGTTATCGCGCCCCCGCCACGGCAGGCATGATGAAGTCGTGGCAGTCGACTTGGTCTTCCGCGGGCGGCGCGTCGTCGCCGACCGCGCGCTCGTGATGGCGATCGTGAACCGCACGCCCGACTCGTTCTACGACCGGGGCGCGTCCTTCGCGGACCCGGACGCGCTGGCGGCCGTCGACCGGGCCGTCGCGGAGGGCGCGGACATCGTGGACATCGGCGGGGTCAAGGCGGGCCCCGGCAGCGACGTCGGGGTCGACGAGGAGACCCGCCGGGTGGTGCCGTTCGTCGCGGAGATCCGGCGGCGGCACCCGGGCCTGGTGATCAGCGTGGACACCTGGCGGCACGAGGTCGGGCGCCTGGCCTGCGAGGCCGGGGCTGACCTGCTCAACGACACCTGGGCGGGCGCCGACCCGCGGCTGGCGGAGGTCGCGGCCGAGTTCGGCGCCGGGTACGTGTGCTCGCACACCGGGGGAGCGGTGCCGCGCACGCGCCCGTTCCGCGTCCGCTACGAGGACGTCGTCGGCCAGGTGATCGAGGAGATCACCCGCCGGGCCGAGGAGGTCGTGGCGCTCGGCGTGCCCCGCGGCGGGGTCCTGATCGACCCGACGCACGACTTCGGCAAGAACACCTGGCACAGCCTCGCCCTGCTGCGGCACGCGAGCGAGCTGACCGCGACCGGCTGGCCCGTCCTCATGGCACTGTCCAACAAGGACTTCGTGGGGGAGACCCTCGGCGCCGGCGTCACCGAACGGCTGGACGGCACGCTGGCCGCCACCGCGCTCGCGGCCAGGGACGGCGCACAGGTGTTCCGGGTGCACGAGGTCCAGCAGACGCGCCGCGTGCTGGAGATGGTGGCGACGATCGCGGGGGAGCGCCCACCGGCTCAGGCGGTGCGCGGCCTGGCCTGAGCCGGGCGCCGGACGGCGGACGGCGGAAAGCGCTATCGCGCGGAGCCGTTGAGCCCGTGCAGCACGCGCTGCAGGATCTGCGAGTCCAGGAACTCCGGCTCCGGCAACGGCTCCTCGGCCGGGTACTCGGTCGCCGGGCTGGGCATGCGGTGCGGGGAGCGCGTCGGGAGGGCCCCGGTCAGGCCGGCCGGCAACGGCAGCTCGCACCAGGCCGTGCGGTGCCCGCCGGGCAGGGCGACGGTGTTGATGGTCCAGCCGGGCAGCTCGGGGGGTTCGCCGGGGCGGTCGTCGTCGAGTTCGACGACCACGACGTCGCGGTGCAGGCGCAACCGGACGGTCAGGAAGCGGGGCGATCGCCGGTCCGCCCCTTCCACCGAGGACCGCACCAGGTGCCGGATGACGGTCGCCGCGTCGTCGGCCAGTGGCCGCAGTTTCCACTCCAGGAGGGCGAAACGGACGAACATCTCGGCGCAGCTGACGGCGGTCGGTGCAGCCACGAGCCGAAGGTCGTCTACCTGGGTGGTCGCGGTGGTCACGCCAATCCTCCCTAACATCCCCGTGGCCCGGCGAGCGCCACGAGACCGTACCTGTCGATCATCCCCGCTGGTGCGCGAGACCCTACGGCAAGGCTCGCGACAAAGCGAGAGCCGCCGTGCGCACCGCTGGAGAGACGCGCTCGACCCGGACCCGGTTGCTCCAGCCCGAGATCGAAATCGCGGCCCGTGCCCGGCCGGTCGCGCCGAGCACTGGACTGGCTGCACAGGTTACGCCCACCCCGGATTCCTCCCGCTCGTAGGCGACCCCCTCGTCGCGGATCCGGGTCAGCTGCCGCCGCAGCAGCCCGGGCGCGGTGATCGTGCGCGGGCCGACCCTGGTCAGGCCGGCCGCCAGCACGGTGTCCAGCACGGACGCGGGGGAGTGCGCCAGGATCGCCTTGCCCACCGCGGTGGCGTGCGCGGGAAACCGGCCGCCGATGCGCGAGGGCAGGGCGGGCGCGTCCGGGCCGCGCACGATGTCGAGGTACACCACCTCGGTGCCTTCCAGTACCGCGAGGTGCACCGTGTTGCGGGTGGCTTCGCGCAGATCGGCCAGGTAGGGGCGGGCGGCGTCGACGAGCCCGCGTTCGCGCCCGGCGAGCTGCCCGATCTCGAACAGCCGCAGCCCGAGCCGCACCGCGGTGCCGTCCCGTTCCAGCAGTCCGTGCGTGACCAGGTGCCCGGTCAGCCGGTGCACCGACGACTTCGGCAGGCCGGTGCGGCGCGCGAGTTCGGACGCGCCCAGCGCCTGATCGCCCGGCCGGAACGCGCCGAGCAGCGCGGCGATCCGGGCGGCGGTCATCCCGTCGTCCCGCTCAGCGGCACACATGCGTTGAGTGTGCCGCACTCCGGGGCGCACCGTGGAGCCGACCCCGGAAGGAGGGCGCATGAGCACCCGGAAGGCACGGGCCGCGATCGTCGGACCCGGCAACATCGGCACCGATCTGCTCGTCAAGCTGCGGCGCAGCGAGCACATCGAGGTCGCGTACATGGTCGGGGTGGACCCGGCTTCGGACGGCCTCAAGCGCGCGGCCGCGCTGGGCGTGGAGACCTCGGCCGAAGGAGTGGACTGGCTGCTGTCCCGCGACGAGCTGCCGGACATCGTCTTCGAGGCCACGTCCGCCAAGGCCCACCTGGCCAACGCGCCGCGCTACGCCGAGGCCGGCATCCAGGCCGTCGACCTGACCCCGGCCGCCGTCGGGCCGTTCACCTGCCCCGCGGTGGACCTGCCGGACCAGCTGGGCGCCGCGAACTTCAACATGATCACCTGCGGCGGCCAGGCCACGATCCCGATCGTGCACGCCGTCGCCCGCGTGACCGAGGTGCCCTACGCCGAGATCGTCGCGTCGGTGTCGTCGCGGTCGGCGGGTCCGGGCACGCGCGCCAACATCGACGAGTTCACGCAGACCACCGCGCGCGGCCTGGAGATCGTCGGCGGCGCCGCGCAGGGCAAGGCGATCATCATCATCAACCCGGTCGAACCGCCGCTCATCATGCGCGACACGGTGTTCTGCGCGATCTCGCCGGACGCCGACCGCGACGCGATCACCGCCTCCGTCGAGCGGATGGTCGCCGACGTGCAGGAGTACGTGCCCGGCTACACGCTCAAGGCGGCGCCGCAGTTCGACGACCCGCGGCCGGGCTGGCAGGGCCGCGCCAGGGTGGCGGTGTTCCTGGAGGTCGCCGGCAACGGCGACTACCTGCCGCCCTACGCCGGGAACCTGGACATCATGACCGCCGCGGCCGCCCGTGTCGGCGAGCTGCTGGCCGCGAACCGGACTCAGGAGGTGCCGGCATGACCGAGCGGGAGGTGCGGCTCGTCGACACGAGCCTGCGCGACGGCAGCCACGCCATGGCGCACCAGTTCACCGAGGAGAACGTGCGGGACACCGTGCGGGCGCTCGACGCGGCGGGGATCTCGCTGATCGAGGTGACCCACGGCGACGGGCTCGGCGGGTCGACCTTCAACTACGGCTTCTCGCTGGTGGACGAGCGGAAGCTGATCGCCGCGGCCGTCGAGGAGGCCAAGCAGGCCAAGATCGCGGTGCTGCTGCTGCCCGGCCTCGGCACGGTCGCCGACCTGGAGGCCGCCGCCGACCTCGGCGCGGGCGCGGTGCGGATCGCCACGCACTGCACCGAGGCGGACGTCTCCATCCAGCACTTCACCGAGGCGCGCAGGCTCGGGCTGGAGACCGTCGGGTTCCTCATGCTGTCGCACATGGCCACGCCGGAAGCGCTGGCGAAGCAGGGCCGGATCATGGTCGACGCCGGCTGCCAGTGCGTGTACGTCGTGGACTCCGCCGGGGCGCTGATCCTGGAGGAGGCCGCCGACCGGGTGGCCGCGCTGGTCGCGGAGTTCGGCGACGCGGCGCAGGTGGGCTACCACGGCCACCAGAACCTCAGCTTCGGCGTCGCGAACTCGGTGCTCGCCCACCGGGCCGGTGCGAAGCAGATCGACGGTTCGCTCGTCGCGCTCGGCGCGGGCGCGGGCAACTCGCCGACCGAGGTGCTGGCCGCGGTGTTCGAGCGGCTCGGCGTCGAGACCGGTGTGGACAAGGACGTGCTGATGGACGCCGCGGAGAACGTGGTGAAGCCGTTCATCACGCGGCTGCCGGTGATGGACCGGTCGTCGATCGTGCAGGGCTTCGCCGGGGTGTACTCCAGCTTCCTGCTGCACGCCGAGCGCGCCGCGGAGCGCTACCAGGTGCCCGCGCACGAAATCCTCTACCGCGTGGGGGAGAAGCGCTACGTCGGCGGTCAGGAGGACATGATCATCGACATCGCGTTGCAACTGGTGGCGGAGCGCGAGTCCGCTTAGGACGACCGCACGAGCAGGCGCACGCAGTGCTCGACCAGGCGTTCCCGGGGCATCTCGGGGGTGCCGGACAGGTAGGCGGTGAACAGGTGGGTCAGCGCGCCGACGAGGCCGATCGCGGTCAGCTGCTTCTCCAGCGCGTCCATGCGCGCGGGCAGCTGCTCGCGGATCAGCCCGGCGAAGGCCGGCAGCAGCGCCATTCCGCGTGCGGACAGGGCCGGGTCGGTGATCGGCGCCAGCAGCAGGACCCGGCCCTTGCGTGGATCGTCCAGCATCAGCTCGACGAACGCGGTGACCGCGGCCTCGGCCCGCTGGGCCGGGGCGCGGCGGCTGTCCGGCACCGCGCCGGCGATGGCGCGGTGGGCCTCGGCGGCGACCTGCTCGTAGACCGCGACCACCAGTTCCTCGCGGTCGGTGAAGCTCTCGTAGAAGTACCGTTCGGTGAGCTTCGCGTGCCGGCACACCGCCCGCACCGTCACCGCCGCGCTGCCCTCGGTGCCGAGCAGGTCCAGCCCGGCGTCGAGCAGCTGGGCACGCCGGGCCGCCCGGCGGTCGCTCAGGGTCGTGCCCGCCCAGGTCTTCTCCGCCATCCGCCCTCACAATTGACTACAGGTGTTGTCAATTGTAGCGTTCGGATCATGGCACCGCAGCCCCTGGGCCCCGATTCCCTGACGTGGAAGTACTTCGGCGACTGGCGGACCCTGCTCATGGCACTGTGGGCAGGATCCATGCAGAACATGCACCCGGAACTCGGCGCGGGGGTGGAGGAGCACTCGCGGTTCTTCGCCGAGCGGTGGGAGCGGTTGTTCCGCTCGCTCTACCCGATCGGCGGCGTGGTCTACGACGGCCCGCGCGCGGCCGAGACCGCTCGCGCGGTGCGTGGGTACCACGAGACGATCCACGGCGTGGATGCCCGCGGCCGCCGCTACCACGCGCTGAACCCGGGCACGTTCTACTGGGCGCACTCGACGTTCTTCATGCTCACCGTCGTCGCGGCGGAGCGGATGATGGGCGGGCTGAGCGAGGCCGACAAGCGGCGGCTGTTCGACGAGCACGTCCAGTGGTACCGGCTCTACGGGCTGAGCATGCGGCCGGTGCCGGGCTCGTGGGAGGAGTTCCAGGCCTACTGGGACCACATGTGCACCGAGGTCCTGGAGGACAACAAGGCCACCAGGGACGTGCTGGACATCGCCGGCATCGCGAAGCCGCCGTTCGTGTCGTGGATGCCGGACCCGGTCTGGCGGTTGTCGCGCGTGGTGATCGCGAAGTCGTTCGTGTGGTGGACCGTCGGTCTGTACCACCCGGCGGTGCGCGAGCGGCTGGGTTACTCCTGGTCGCGCCGGAACGAGGTGCTGCACCGGCTGGCCGGCCGCGCGATCGGGCTCGCGTTCCGGTTCGTGCCGCACGACCGCCGCTACCACCCGCGCGCCAGGGCGGCGTGGCGGCGGGCGCGCGGCGAGGTCCCGGCGGACGCCCCGCTGGTGGAGACGCCGGCCCGCAACCTGCCGCCGCTGTCCGAACGGGACAGTCCCACCCATTACGTTCCCCGGGAGGTGTCGTGAAGCTCGGCTATCACATCGGTTACTGGTCCTCCGGTCCGCCGGAGGGCGCGCTCGACGCGATCCGCGCCGCGGAGGAGCTGGGGTTCGACTCGGTGTGGACGGCCGAGGGGTACGGCTCGGACGCGCTGACCCCGCTGGCCTGGTGGGGCGCGGCGACCTCGCGGGTCAAGCTCGGCACCGACATCGTCCAGATGTCGGCCCGCACCCCGACCGCCACCGCCATGGCCGCGATGACCCTGGACCACCTCTCCGGCGGCCGGTTCATCCTCGGCCTCGGCGCGTCCGGGCCGCAGGTGGTGGAGGGCTGGTACGGGCAGCCCTACCCGCGGCCGCTGGCCCGGACGCGGGAGTACGTGGAGATCGTGCGCCGGGTGGTGGCCCGGCGGGAGCCGGTGACCTTCGACGGCGAGCAGTACCAGCTGCCGCTGAAGGACGGGACGGGGCTGGGCAAGCCGCTGAAGTCCACAGTGCACCCGCTGCGCCCGGAAATCCCCATCTACCTGGCGGCGGAGGGGCCGAAGAACGTCGCGCTGGCGGCCGAGATCTGCGACGGCTGGCTGCCGCTGTTCTTCTCCCCGAAGAGCGACGCGTTCTACCGGGAGGCGCTCGCCGAGGGCTTCGCGCGCCCGGGCGCCCGGCACACGCAGGCCGACTTCGAGGTGGCCGCCTCGGTGCCGGTCATCGTGCACGACGACGTGGAGACCGCGGCCGGGTTCATCAAGCCGTCGCTGGCCCTCTACATCGGCGGCATGGGGGCCAAGCAGGTCAACTTCCACAAGGACGTGTTCGCCCGGCTCGGGTACGCCGACGTCGCGGAGAAGGTGCAGGAGCTCTACCTCGCCGGGCGCAAGGCCGAAGCCACCGCGGCGATCCCCACGTCGCTGGTCGAGGACACCTCGCTGATCGGGCCGCCGGAGAAGATCCGGGCGGAACTGGCCGCCTGGGAGGAGACCGTGGTGACGACGTTGCTGCTGCGTGGGGACGCGGGGACCCTGCGGCGGATCGCCGAGGTGTTGGGGTAGGAGCTTTCGCTACGCGGGTGGTGAGGGCGCCGGGCTTCGCTTCGCTACGCCCGGATGAAAGAAGCCCTCCCGAACCCGATCTTTCAGTGTTTGGCTGGGGATCGGGTTGCGGGAGAGGGGTGGCTCGTGCGGGTTGGCGGCTTGCGTTGCCGGGTGGCGGTGGGGTTTGGCGGTTTGAACCGCCCGATCGAAGGGTTGGCAGCGCTGGGCGGACTCCTCTAGGCTCCGAAAAACCTGAAAGGGCTTCACGTCTGGAGGGAGGCCGCCGATGCCGGTGAGCCGCAGGACCGTCCTGGCCGGAGCGGCCGCGGCGCCGCTGGCCGCGGGAGTGCTCGCCACTCCGCAGGCGGCCGCGCAGCAGGGCTACCTCGTCGGCGTCGGCATCTCCGACGTCACCGGGCCCGCGGCCGAGTGCGGCATGATGGGCTACTCCATGCCGCAGCAGCAGACCGCCGGCATCCACCAGCGCACCCGCGCCCGCGCCTACATCGTCGCCGAACCCGGTGGCCGCCGGATCGTGTTCGTCAACGCCGACGTCGGCGCGTTGTTCCAGTCCGTGCACCAGGGTGTGCTGGCCCGCCTCGCTGAGCGGTACGGCGACCTCTACACCGAGCAGAACGTGCTGCTCAACGCCACGCACACGCACGCGGGCTGCGGCGGGTCGTCCTGGTACGCCGCCTACAACCTGTCCATCCTGGGCTTCCAGCGGCAGACCTACGACGCCCAGGTCGACGGCATCACCGAGGCCATCCAGCAGGCGCACGGCAACCTCGCGCCGGGCACGATCAGCCTCGGCCGGACCGAGCTCACCGACGCCAGCGTCAACCGCTCCCGCACCGCCTTCGAGCTCAACCCGCGGGCCGACAAGGACCACTTCCCGCTCGCCATCGACCCGGCCGTCACGGTCCTCCGCTTCCGCCAGGGCGGCCGCGACGTCGGCGCCATCGCCTGGTTCGCCACGCACGGCACCTCGATGACCAACGCGAACAAGCTGATCAGCGGCGACAACAAGGGCTACGCCGCCTACGCATGGGAACACGGCCGCGGCACCCGCTACCTCGACGGCGCACCGGAGTTCGTCGCCTGCTTCCCGCAGACCAACTCCGGCGACATGTCCCCGAACCTCAACCTCAAGCCCGGCTCCGGCCCGACCGAGGACGAGTTCGATAACACCCGCATCATCGGCGAACGCCAGTTCACCGCCGCGAAAGCCGCCTTCGACAACGCCACTACCGCCGTCACCGGGCCGCTGGACTTCCGCTTCTGCTACGTGGACATGTCCCGCGTGACCGTGGACGGCCGCTACACGCCGGACGGGCGGCAGCGCACCACGGCCACCGCGGCGATCGGCGTGTCGATGCTCGCCGGCAGCACCGAGGACGGCCCCGGGCTCCCGCTGCCCGAGGGTGTCCGCAACCCCTTCATCGACGCGCTCGGCGGCATGGACGCGCCGATCCCGCAGGCACTGGCCGACGCGCACGCGCCGAAGGTGATCGTGGTGCCGTTCGGCGCCATGAAGCCCCACCCGTGGGCCCCGGAGGTGCTGCCGCTGCAGATCCTGCGGCTCGGGCAGCTCCACCTCGTCGCCGGGCCGGCCGAGTACACGATCGTCGCCGGGCTGCGCATCCGCCGCACCGTCGCCGCCGAGCTGGGCGTGCCGCTGGAGAACGTGATCATGCAGGGCTACGCCAACGCCTACAGTCAGTACGTCACGACCCCCGAGGAGTACGACTCGCAGCAGTACGAGGGCGCGTCCACGCTCTTCGGCCGCTACACGCTGCCCGCATACCAGCAGGAGTTCGCCCGGCTCGCGGCCGCGATGCGGGACGGGGCGAGCGTCCCGCCCGGGCCGCAGCCGCGCGACCTGTCCGGTGACCAGCTCAACTTCCAGCCCGGCGTGGTGGTGGACTCGCCGCCGCTGCTCAAGCGGTTCGGCGACGTGCTCACTGAGCCGCGGAGCAGCTACCGGCGCGGCGAGCAGGTGCTGGTCGAGTTCGTCACCGGCCACCCGAAGAACGACCTGCACCGGAACGGGACGTTCCTGGAGGTCCAGCGCCTGGACGGGGGCACCTGGGTCCGCCACGCCGACGACGGCGACTGGGCCACCAAGTACCGGTGGCGGCGCACCTTCCTGGCCGAGTCCACGGCGACGATCACCTGGGACATCCCGCCGGACACCCCGGTCGGCAAGTACCGGGTGGTCCACTCCGGCGACGCGAAATCCCTGGACGGCACGATCACGCCCGTCACCGGCGCCTCCCGCGCGTTCGTCGTCTCATGACGAATTCGCGCCCCGGGCGCTCACCGGGCCGTGATCGATGACACGATGCGGGCGATCACCGGGTGCAGATCGGAGGACCATGGTCGCCCTACCGGCCAAGACCAGGCTCGGCTACTCCGCCGGGTCGTTCGTCACCGGCGCGTTCGGCACGGTGCCCGGCCTGCTGCTGTTGCCCTACCTCACCGACACGATGGCAGTGCCGGGCGCGGTCGCCGGGGCCATCGTGCTCGTGCCCAAGGCGTGGGACGTGCTGTTCAACCCGGTCGCCGGGCGGCTGTCCGACGCGAGCCTGAACCGCCGGGGGAGCAGGCGCCCGTTCCTGCTGTTCGGCGGGCTCGGCGTCGCGGTGCTGTTCGCCGCGATCTTCGCCCACCCCGGCTTCGGCAGCACCCCGCTGGACGCCGGGTACGTGGTGCTCGCGTTCTTCCTCTGCGCCACCGCGTTCGCCTTCTTCCAGGTGCCCTACAACGCGCTGCCCGCCGAGCTGACGGACAACTACCACGAGCGCACCCGCCTGACCAGCTGGCGCATCGGCCTGCTCGCGATCGCGATCCTGGTCTCCGGCGGCGGCGCCCCCGAGATCACCAACCAGGTCGGCGGCGTCAGCGGCTACCGCGTCATGGGGATCGTGATGGGCGCGATCATGGTGCTCGGCACCATCGCGGTGTTCCTCGGCACCCGCGGCGCGCCGGTGGGCAACCTGCGCCCGCCGACGCCCGGCTGGCGCGAGCTGCTCGCCACGATGCGCCAGTGGCGCGCCTTCCGGTGGCTGCTGGGCGTCTACTTCGTCCAGTCGCTCGGCCTGGCCACGCTGCTGGCCGGGGTCAACTACGCGTCCCGGTACGTGTTCGGCGACGCGGACCTGCAGACGTACCTGTTCGTCGGGTTCGTGCTGCCCGCGCTGGTCACCATGCCGCTGTGGCCGCGCATCGGCGCGCGCTGGGGCAAGCTGACGGGCTTCCGGTTCGCGTGCATCGCCTTCGGCGTCGCGTGCGCGGGCCTGTGCGCGGCGCTGGTGCTGCCGGTCGGCGTGTCGTTCGTGTTCGTCGCGCTCGCCGGGGTCGGCTACGCCGGGATCCAGGTGTTCCCGCTGGCGATCCTGCCCGACCTGATCAGCGCCGAGGAGGAGCGCACCGGCGCCACCAGGGCCGGCATCACCGCCGGCGTGTGGACCGCGTCGGAGACGCTCGGCCTCGCGCTGGGACCGGGCCTGTTCGGGCTGGTGCTGACCGCGGGCGGGTACGTGTCCAGTGTGGACGCCTCCGCGGCGCAGCCGGGCAGCGCGGTCACCGCGATCCTGCTCGGGTTCGCGCTGCTGCCCGGGATCCTCGTGCTGGCGGGCCTGCCGCTGCTGCGCCGCTCGATCCTGGAGCCGCGATGAGGCCCGCCCGCGAGGTGCTCGCCGAGCTGCGGGAGCTGCGGGCCGGTGACCTGCCCACCCACGGCGGCCGCACCCTGGCCTACGTCTACGACAGCGGACTGTCCGGTGTGGACGAACTGGCCGCGCAGGCGCACGCGCTCGCCTCCTCCGCCAACGGCCTCGACCCGACCGCCTTCCCCAGCCTGCGCCGCCTGGAGAACGACCTCGTCGCCGCGACCGCGCGCCTGGTGGGCGGCACGCCGTTCACGGTCGGGGCGGTGACCTCCGGCGGCACCGAGTCGTGCCTGCTCGCGGTGCTCGCCGCGCGCGAGGGCCGCCCCGGCGTCGCCGAGCCGAGCATGGTGCTGCCCTCGACCGCGCACGCCGCGTTCCACAAGGCCGCCCACCTGTTCCGGGTGCGGCCGGTCGTCGTGCCGGTCGACCCGGTCACCTTCCGCGCCGATCCGGACGCCATGGCCGCGGCGATCGACGACACGACGGTGCTCGTCGTCGCCAGCGCGCCGTCCTATGCGCACGGCGTGATCGACCCGGTCGCGCCGATCGCCGCCGCGGCCGCCGGGCGCGGGGTGCGGATGCACGTGGACGCCTGCATCGGCGGCTGGGTCCTGCCGTACTTCCGCCGGCTCGGCAGACCGGTGCCCGAGTTCGGGTTCGGCGTCGAGGGCGTCACCAGCGTCTCGGTCGACCTGCACAAGTACGCCTACTGCCCCAAGGGCGTGTCGGTGCTGCTGCACGCCGACGCGGAGCTGCGGCGCGGGCACTACTTCGCCAGCGCCGACTGGCCCGGCTACACGATGCTCAACAGCACCATCCAGTCCACCCGCTCCGGCGGGCCGCTCGCCGCCGCGTGGGCCGTGGTGCAGCACCTCGGCGACGACGGCTACTCCGAACTCGCCCGGCACACCCTGGCCGCGGTGACGGCCATCGCCGAGGGCATCCGGAGCATCGACGGGCTGCGGCTGCTCGCCGAACCGGACTCGACCCTGATCGCGCTCACCGCCGACGACGACGGCATCGACCTGTTCACGGTCGCCGACGAGATGCGGGTCCGCGGCTGGTACGTGCAGCCGCAGTTCGCGCACGGGTCCTCGCCGGTGAACCTGCACCTCACGGTCACTGCCGCGAACCGGGGCGGCGAGGCCGGGTTCCTCGCCGACCTCGCCGCCTCGGTCGCCGCCGCCCGGGAGGCCGGGCCGGTGGCGGTGGACGAGAACGTGGCCGCGTTCGTCGCCGCGCTGGACCCGGACACGCTGACCGGCGAGCAGTTCGAGGGCCTGCTCACCGCCGCGGGCATGGGCGGCGGCGCGGGGCTGCCGGACCGGATGGCCGGAATCAACGCCCTGCTCGGCGCCGCTGCCCCGGCCCTGCGGGAACGGCTGCTGCGCGAGTTCCTCGGGATGCTGTACCGGCCGGGCTAGTGCGCCGCGTGGTCGTGCAGCTCCCACGCGGGGAACGGGTCCGGGCCGGCCTCCTCGCCGAGGCAGCTCTCCAGTGCGCCCGTCAGCGCCGCGTGGTCCAAGCCCGTCCCGATGAACACCAGTTCCTGCCGCGCCGGCCCGCTGCCCTGCGGTTCGAACCGCGCCACCGACCCGGCCTGCGACCACAGACCCACCACCCCGGGACGGGACGCGAGCGCGAAGAACCCCTTGGAGCGCAGCACCTTCCCGAACCGGCCGGAGTCCAGGTCCCGCGTCACGAACGACCACAGCCGCTCCGGCGCGAACGGCCGCGCGGCCCGGAACACGACGCTGGAGATGCCGTACTCCTCGGTCTCCGGCACGTGGTCGCCGTTCAGCTCCGCCACCCAGCCGGGCGCCTGCTGGGCCCGCTCCAGGTCGTAACGGCCGGTCCCGAGCACCTCCCGCACCGGCACTTTCCCAAAGCTGGCGCGGATCACCTCCGCCGCCGGGTTGAGCCGCCGCAGCAGCGCCTCCAGTCGCACCAGGTCGTCCTCGCCGACGAGGTCGGTCTTGTTCAGCAGCAGCACGTCGGCGAACTCGACCTGGTCGATCAGCAGGTCGCTGACGGTCCGCTCGTCACCCTCGTACTGGTCCAGCGACCGCTCGGCCAGGCCGTCCCCGGCGTCCAGCTCGCGGGCGAAGTTCACCGCGTCCACCACCGTCATCATGGTGTCCAGCCGCGCCCGCGGCAGGAACGTGAACGTCGCCGCGACCGGCATCGGCTCGGAGATCCCGCTCGACTCGATCAGCACGTGGTCGAACCGGCCCTCGTCGCAGAGCCGGCCCACCTCCTCCAGCAGGTCGTCCCGCAGGGTGCAGCAGATGCACCCGTTGGTCATCTCGACCAGGCGCTCTCGCGTGCGGACGAGCGCGGCGTCGATGTTGACCTCGCTCATGTCGTTGACGATCACGGCGACCCGCGTGCCGTCGGTGTTGCCCAGCACGTGGTTGAGCAGTGTCGTCTTGCCCGCGCCGAGGAACCCGGACAGGACGGTGACCGGGAGCGTCACCGCGCCAGCCGGTGGAAGTGCCCGAGCAGCTTGCGCGGCACGAGCTGCTCCTTGCCGTCGATCACCACCGGCACCAGGTCCGGCTTCACGGCCTTCCACTGGGCGCGGCGGTGGCGGGTGTTGCTGCGGGACATCTTGCGCTTGGGAACGGCCATCACTTCCGCCTTCCGTAACGGCGGTGGAACTTCTCCACCTGGCCCGCGGTGTCCATGATCCGGCGCGCGCCCGTCCAGAACGGGTGCGACCACGCGCTGACGTCGACCAGCACGAGCGGGTAGGTGTTGCCGTCGCTCCACTCGATCGTCTTGTCCGAGGTGATCGTCGAGCGCGTCAGGAACGCGTCCCCGGTCGCGGTGTCCTGGAACACCACCGGGTGGTAGTCGGGGTGGATGCCGGGTTTCACTGCTTCTCCGTTCCGGACGTGACGTTCACGTCCTGCGTCTCGTCGGTTTCTTCGCACGGCTCCTCGTGCCAGGCGCCGAACGGGTCGTCGTAGGTCAGCCACTCCCGCTGCCCGGCCGCGAGCTCGGCGTCGGTGAGCAGCGCGCCGGACAGGGCTTCCTCGATCTCGGCCGGCGTGGCCTGATCGGTGACGACGAAGATCTCCGAGGCCCGGTCGCCGAACACCGGGTGCCAGCGCAGCGACGCCAGCGTCCGGCGCTCCGGCGACACGTCCGTCCACGCCGGGCCGTCCGGCGCGTCCAGCCACGGCCCGGCGTGCCCGACCCCGAGGCCGCCGCCCGCGGACTCCAGCCACAGCGCCATGTCCGGCTGGCTGGCCACCCACACCCGGCCGCGGGTCCGCACCACCCCGTCGAGCAGCACGTCCAGCGCGTCGTGGAGGCGTTCCGGGTGGAACGGGCGCTGCGCGGTGAACAGCAGCGTCGCGACGCCGCAGTCCGCGCCCAGCGGGGGCTCGCCGTGCAGCAGCGGGCCGTGCATGTCGGTCACCTCGCCGCGCCGCGCGTCCGGGGGCACGTCGGCCAGGCGCGAGGTGCGCAGGGCCGCCGGGGCGACCCGGTCGAGGACGGCCGCGGTCTTCGCGTCGGTCCAGGCGTCGGCCGTGCCGGTCAGCACGAGCACGTCGGCGAACTCGGCCTGGGACAACGCGACCTGCGCGACCGTGCGCTCGTCGTCCTGGCTGGCCTGCAGCCCGCGCTCCTCCAGGGTGTCGTCGCCGGTCGCGTCGGCCAGCCAGGAGCCGCGGTCCAGCACCGTGTGCACGCCGTCGATCGCCACGAAGTCGCTCACCGGCCGGTCGCCGACGAGGACGTGCCGGATCGCCCAGCAGACCGGTTCCGGCTCCATCGCCTCGTCCAGCCGCACCACGATGTGCCGCACGCCGGGCGTGCCGGCGAGGCGGCGCAGCAGCGGGAGCAGGTCCTCCCGCAGCGTGCAGGACACGCAGCCGTGCGCGAGTTCCAGGACGGTCGTCTCGTCGCGGTCGCCCAGCCGCAGCCGCCGCCGCACGACGCCGCCGCGGATCTCGCGCAGGTCGTGGTGCACGACCGCGGTGCCGGGCCGGGCCGCGCGGGCCTGTTCGGCGAGGTCCGCGGTGGCCGCCGGGACGAGGCCGCTGATCAGGGTGAGGGGCACCCGGGTGGTGCCGGTCGTTTCGGGATCCACGCGTTGTAGAGTAGGTGATAATGAAAATCGATACCAACTAGGGAGGGTGAATGTCGGCGGTCTGCCAGGTCACCGGCCGCAAGCCGGGCTTCGGCAAGCAGGTGTCCCATTCGCACCGGCGGACCTCGCGGCGGTGGGACCCGAACGTCCAGCGGCGGCGCTACTGGGTGCCGTCCGAGGGCCGCTGGGTCACGCTGCGGGTCTCGGCGAAGGGCATCAAGACGATCGACAAGCGCGGGATCGACGCCGTGGTGGCCGAACTGCGCGCGAAGGGGGTGAAGCTGTAGTGGCCCGCAACGACGTCCGGCCGATCATCAAGCTCCGCTCGACCGCGGGGACCGGCTACACGTACGTGACGAGGAAGAACCGGCGCAACGACCCGGACCGGATGGTGCTGCGCAAGTTCGACCCGGTGGTGCGCCGCCACGTCGAGTTCCGGGAGGAGCGCTGATGGCGAAGAAGTCGAAGATCGCCCGCAACGAGCAGCGGCGCGCCGTGGTGGCCCGCTACGCCGAGCGCCGGGCCGAGCTGAAGGCGGTGGTGTCCTCGCCGAAGTCCACACCGGACGAGCGGGCGGCCGCGGTGGTGGCGCTGCAGAAGCTGCCCCGTGACTCCAGCCCCACGCGGCTGCGCAACCGCGACACCGCGGACGGCCGCCCGCGCGGCTACTTCCGCAAGTTCGGGCTGTCCCGGGTGCGGCTGCGCGAGATGGCCCACCGCGGCGAGCTGCCCGGCGTGTCGAAGTCGAGCTGGTGAGCGCCGTGCCCAAGTACGTCAAGGACCGGCCCGGCCGCCGTCGCCGCAACCTGCTCGCCGAGGCGGACGTGTCCGTTGTGGACTGGAAGGACGTGGACCTGCTGCGCAAGTTCATCTCCGACCGGGGCAAGATCCGCGCCCGCCGGGTGACGGGCCTGTCGCCCACGCAGCAGAAGCAGGTGGCCCAGGCCATCAAGAACGCGCGCGAGATGGCCCTGCTGCCGTACCCCTCGTCGGCGCGCTGACCCGGTGCGGGCCGTCCGGCCGGACGGCCCGCACTAGGCTCGATGTCATGAGCGAGCCGTCCGACGAGATGATCGAGCTGTGGAGCCGGGTGTTCCAGATGGCCCGGGAGGGGCAGACGGAGACGCTGGCGGCCTACGTCGACGCCGGCATCGCGGTCAACCTGACCAACGACCGCGGCGACACGCTCGTGATGCTGGCCGCCTACCACGGCCACGCCGGGACGGTCAAGGCGCTGCTCGACCGGGGCGCCGACCCGAACCGGCTCAACGACCGGGGCCAGAGCCCGCTGGCGGGCGCGGTGTTCAAGAACGACCCGGACGTCGTCAAGGCGCTGCTGGCGGGAGGCGCCGACCCGGCGGCGGGCACCCCGTCCGCCGTGGACACCGCGCGCATGTTCGGCAATACGGAGATGTTGGGGCTACTGGGGCACGCCTAGAGCCTTGCTGACCTGCGCCAACAGGGCGGATATCGACCGAAGCGGTCGGGTCATCGTTACTTCGGTAGTAGCGGCTCGACTCGAGCGGCCAGGTCCCGCGCCAACGGACATGACTCCGCGTCGCGTTCCGGCTCGGCCATCGCCATCTGGGCGAGGACACGTGCGTGCTCGCCGACCTCGAAAGCCACGGTGCACCCACCCACGACGTCGAACACCTCCAGGGCCTTCCGGCCGTTCACGGTCGTGTCGGTAGCGTTCGGATCGGATTGCCGGAACTCGGCAAGTCCTTGCACGGGATCCAGTGCCAGGCCATTGCTGCCGAGGCCAGGCTTACTGGCGGTGCACTCATTCCTGCGGCTGATGTTGCGCCCGGGATCGAACCCTTGGCCTGCGTTCAGTTGATCGAGCACTTGGCACGCGTTCAGGCCGGCAAAGACGTCGGCGTTGTTCGCCGTGGACGGCATCCCGCTCGTCGCGGGGGACGGTGTCCCCTGCACGGTGGACGTGCATCCAGCCGTGACGATTCCGAGGCAAGTGACGGCTACTGCGACTACCTTTTTGTTCACTCCGCGTCCTTGAACTTTCCGAGATACCGAGTTGCCGCTTCGTCGGACGCGTCATATTTGCTCATCGCGATGTCAAGCGCTTCGCGGATGTGTTTGAGGTTCTCCCGCACGGTCTCGAATACGGGGACCAGCGAGTTCTGATCTGAGTCCATGGCGGCCTGGACATGCGCGGCGGCTTGTTGTGCGTAGTCATCATTACCGAATTTGGGTCTGCGACGCAATCGCTGGATGTTGACGCCGATGTCCGCCAGTCTCTCTTCCATCTGGGAGATGGCGCGGCGTAGATGAGTGCCGGTCTCTTCGTCTACCGCCCACCGGCCGGACTTGGCGTCAGCCAGCATCTGCTGGGCGGTGCTGGCCATGGCTTTCAGTTGCTCTCGATCGCCAAAAGCTGCGGTCAACCCCGTCTCGGTCCAGTCTGCCACCTAACGGCTCCCCCTCCTCCGCAGGACTTGCGCGACGATACGGTAGCAGTCCGCAGGTGCGGGTGCATCACCTTCCTCAAGTGGAACTGTGCGGACTGCGGATATAACGTATCCGTGATTTCAACCCCGCGAAAACGTTCTGTTTATTCTCGCCCGGGGCGGCCAACCAGTGCCCGGATGACCTCACTGCTGCTGCCATATCCGGCGGTGGCCTAGTGATCCCGTCGGCAGATGAGCCGTAGTTCCAGGGGATGCCCGCCGAGGCCCCTCGGCGCAGGGCCACGATGCCGCCCTCGGGCGGGCAGCCGCGGTGGGTCTCCCGCGAGCCGAGCAGGTGACGAAGCGGACCGGGAACGGGGGACGGGGCGGACCACCTCTGCGTTTCGGGACCGGTCGAGAGTGCAGGCAATACGGAGTTGCTCACACTCCTGCAACCCTGAGGTGTTTTCGCGGCGCCCAGCAGGCATGCTTGTCCGCATGCCTGAAGACCAGCACTACCTCGTCGGCCTCGACCTCGCCGGGCGGCGCGTGGTGCTCGTCGGCGGCGGCACCGTCGCCCAGCGCAGACTGCCCCGCCTGATCAGCGCCGGCGCCGCGGTCGAGCTGATCTCGCCGTCCACCACCCCGGCCGTCGGCGGCATGATCGACGCCGGCGAGGTGGTCTGGCACCAGCGCCGCTACGCCGACGGCGACCTCGACGGCGCGTGGTACGCCCTCGCCTGCACGGACGACCCCGAAGTGAACGCCGCGGTGTGCGCGGAGGCCGAGCGGCGCCGCATCTTCTGCGTGCGCGCCGACGCCGGCATCGAGGGCACCGCCGTGACCGCCGCGGTCGGCCGCCACGAGGGCCTGGTCGTGGGCGTCCTCTCCGGCGGCCAGCCGCTGCGCTCGGCCGCGGTGCGCGACAACATCGTCGAGGCCCTGCACACCGGCGCGATCGCCGACGACATCACCCCGCCCGACGCAGCCGAGCTGCCCGGTGTCGCGCTCGTCGGCGGCGGCCCAGGCGACCCGGAGCTGATCACCGTCAAGGGCCGCAGGCTGCTGGCCCGCGCCGACGTCGTCGTCGCCGACCGGCTGGCCCCGCGCGAGCTGCTCGACGAGCTGCACCCGGACGTCGAGGTCGTGGACGCCGCCAAGATCCCCTACGGCCGCGCCGCCAGCCAGGACTTCATCAACGCCACCCTGATCGAGCACGCCAAGGCGGGCAAGTTCGTGGTCCGCCTCAAGGGCGGCGACCCGTACGTGTTCGGCCGCGGCTTCGAGGAGCTGCTCGCGTGCGCCGAGGCGGGCGTGCCGGTGACCGTGGTGCCGGGCATCACCAGCTCGATCGCCGGTCCCGCGGCGGCCGGGGTGCCGGTCACCCACCGCGGGGTCGCCCACGAGGTCGTCGTGGTGTCCGGGCACGTCGCGCCGGACCACGAGAGCTCCCTGACCGACTGGTCGGCCCTGGCGAAGCTGCGCGGCACGATCGTGCTGATGATGGGTGTGGAACGGCTCGGCCAGTTCGCCGCCGCGCTGCTCGACGGCGGCCGCCCCGGCGACACGCCGGTCGCGGTCGTGGAGAACGGCACCATGCCGACCCAGCGGGTGCACCGCTTCACCCTGGCCACCGCGGCCGAGGACGCCAAGGCCGCCGGGGTGCGCCCGCCCGCGGTGATCGTGATCGGCCCGGTCGCCGGCCTGCTGCCGGATCAGCTCCGGTAGCAGCGCCGCACGAAGTCGAGGATCGCCGCGGTCAGCCGCTGCGGGTCGAACCGCAGCTCGACCGGGCTGCGCGCCTGCACGAACTCCGCCGCGGGCAGGTCGGCGGCCAGCGTGTCGGCATCGCCGAACGGGTGAACCGGGTCGCGCTGGTGCCCGATGACCAGCGCGGGCACCTCGATCCGCTTGCGCACCGACCGCGGCGGCGCGATCCGGCCGAAGAACACGCCGTGCAGCAGCGCCGCCATCGACGCCGGGCGCTGGTCGAGCGTGTCGGTGACGACGTCCACCCACTGGCTGCCCTGCGGCACCAGGCCGGCCACCTTCGCCACCGCCTGCACCCCGAACGGCACGAACCGCGCCGCGAACAGCAGCGGCGTGAACGCCAGCAGCCCGGCGACGATCGCGTTGTCCAGCACCGGCATCTCCACCACGACCCCGCGCAGCCGCTCCGGCGCCTTGACCGCCGCCTCCAGCGCCACGTTCGCGCCGAGCGACGTCCCGCCGACCACGGCCCGGTCCACGTCCAGGTGGTCCAGCAGCGCCAGCACCTGGTCGCCGAACGCCGGGATCGAGTAGTGCCACGACTCGCGCGGCCGGTCGGAGTCGCCGTGCCCGAGCAGGTCCAGCGTGACGACCCGGAACCCCTCGGCGGCCAGCCCGCGCGCCAGCGGCGCGTGCATCCGCCGGGTGAACATCAGGCCGTGGGCCAGCACGACCACGCGGTCGCCGGTGCCGAACTCGGTGTAGCAGAGGCGGTGGCCCTCGAAGGTGAACGCGGCGGCCAGTCCGGTGGTCTCCAGGGGACGGGTCAGCATGACGATCAGGAAACCACCCGCCGGGCGTCCCCGCACAGGCTTGTGCGCGGGATCGTGTCCGGATGCGTCAAGATGGCCGCATGACTGACACCGCCGACAAGCTCCCGGACCTGGTCTCGCTCGCCGTCGAGCGAACCGGCCCGGTCGCCCGCGTGACCCTGCTCGGGCCGGGCAAGGGCAACGCGATGGGCCCGGACTTCTGGCGCGAGCTGCCGATCGTGTTCCGCACCCTGGACGCCGATCCCGCGGTACGGGCGATCGTGCTGACCGGCAGCGGGAAGAACTTCTCCTACGGCCTCGACCTGCCCGCGATGATGGGCGGCTGGGCGCCGCTGCTCGCCGGCGACGCCCTGGCCGGGCCGCGCACCGAGTTCCTCCGCGAGATCCGGGTCCTGCAGGACAGCGTCACCGCCGTGGCGGAGTGCCGCACCCCGGTGATCGCCGCCGTGTCCGGCTGGTGCATCGGCGGCGGCGTCGACGTGATCGCGGCCGCCGACGTGCGGCTGGCCAGCGCGGACGCGAAGTTCAGCGTGCGCGAGGCGAAGGTCGCGATCGTGGCGGACCTGGGCAGCCTGCAGCGGCTGGCCGGGATCATCGGCGAGGGCCACCTGCGTGAGCTCGCCCTGACGGGCACGGACATCGACGCCGCGCGCGCGGAGCGGATCGGGCTGGTCAACGACGTGTACGCCGACCAGGACGCGGTCCTGGCCGCGGCTGACGAGCTGGCTCGCGAGATCGCCGCCAACCCGCCGCTGGTCGTGCAGGGCGTCAAGGAGGTGCTCTCGCTCAACACCGAGCGGCAGGTCAGCGACGGGCTGCGCTACGTCTCCACCTGGAACGCGGCCTTCCTGCCCAGCAAGGACATCCAGGAAGCGGTGCGGGCGTTCATGGAGCGCCGGGCGCCCGAGTTCACCGGCGAGTGAGGAGCAAGGCCATGAGCAACGCCGCTCACCAGCAGTTCCGCGAGGCGCGCGACTTCCTGCTCGCGCACCGCGAGGACTACGACACCGCCTACCGCGAGTTCGCCTGGCCGGAACTGGACGAGTTCAACTGGGCGCTGGACTGGTTCGACGTGGTCGCCGCCGATCCGGCCAACGCGGAGAAGTACGCGCTGTGGATCGTCGAGGAGGACGGCGGCGAGGGCCGCTGGACCTACCCGGAGATGTCCCGCCGCTCCAGCCAGGTCGCGAACTGGCTGCGCGGCCTCGGCGTCCGCCGCGGCGACCGCCTGATCCTCATGCTCGGCAACCAGGTCGAGCTGTGGGAGACGATCCTCGCCGCGATCAAGCTCGGCGCGGTGATCATCCCGGCGTCCACGCTGCTCGGCGCGGCCGACCTGCGCGACCGCGTGGACCGCGGCAACGCGCGGCACGTCGTGGTCCGGTCGGCGGACGTCGAGAAGTTCGCCGACGTCGCCGGCGACTACACCCGCATCGCGGTGGGGGAGCGGGCCGAGGGCTGGCACTCCTTCGCCGACGCCTATTCCGCGGAGGAATCGTTCACGCCGGACGCCCCGACCGCCGCGACCGACCCGCTGCTGCTGTACTTCACCTCCGGCACCACCGCCAAGCCGAAGCTGGTGCAGCACACGCACGTGTCCTACCCGGTCGGGCACCTGTCCACGATGTACTGGATCGGGCTCGAACCCGGCGACGTGCACCTGAACATCTCCTCGCCCGGCTGGGCGAAGCACGCGTGGAGCAACGTGTTCGCGCCGTGGAACGCCGAGGCCACGGTGTTCCTGTTCAACTACACGCGCTTCGACGCCGGCGCGCTGATGGCGCAGATGCAGCGGTGCGGGATCACCAGCTTCTGCGCGCCGCCGACGGTGTGGCGGATGCTGATCCAGGCCGACCTCGGCGCGCTGGAGACGCCGCCGGTCAAGGTGGTCGGCGCGGGCGAGCCGCTCAACCCGGAGGTGATCGACCAGGTCCGCAAGGCGTGGGGCGTCACGATCCGGGACGGGTTCGGGCAGACCGAGACCAGCGTGCAGATCGCCAACACGCCCGGCCAGGAGGTCAAGTCCGGGTCGATGGGCCGCCCGGTGCCCGGGTTCAAGGTCGTGCTGGTCGACCCAGTGAGCGGGCAGCCCGCCGAGGAGGGCGAGATCTGCCTCGACCTGACCGAGCGGCCGGTGGGGCTGATGGTCGGTTACGCCGACGACGAGGAGCGGACCGCGGAGGCGTTCCGCGGCGGCTACTACCACACCGGCGACGTCGGCTCGGTCGACGCGCGCGGCTACATCACCTACGTCGGCCGCACCGACGACGTGTTCAAAGCGTCGGACTACCGCATCTCGCCGTTCGAGCTGGAAAGCGTGCTCCTCGAACACGAGGCGGTCGCCGAGGCCGCGGTGGTGCCCGCGCCGGACCCGATCCGGCTCGCGGTGCCCAAGGCCTACGTGGTGCTCGCGGCCGGGCACGAGCCGGACGCGGCCACGGCGGAGAGCATCCTGGCGTTCTGCCGGGAGCACCTGGCGCCGTACAAGCGGATCCGGCGGCTGGAGTTCGCCGAGCTGCCGAAGACGATCTCGGGCAAGATCCGCCGCGTCGAGCTGCGCGGCAAGGAACAGGCCACGCCGGACTCCCGCCCGGCCGGCGAGTTCCGCGAGGACGACTTCCCGGGGTTGAAGGGCTGAGCGCGGGCCGCCCCCGGTTCGCGGCCGGGGGCGGCTACTCCGCTTCGGTGACGCGGGCGAAGACGGTGTCCTCGCCGCGGCTGCACGTGGTGCCGCCCTGGGACGCGGGCGGGCCGGAGACGCACAGCCAGCCGTCGACGGTCTCGCTCACCGGACGGCCCGACCCGGCGGGCTGCCGCCCGGCGATCGCCCGCTGGAACCGGGTCACCAGGTCGGTGGCCTGACCGCAGCTCAGGCTGCTCGTCGAGGTCTCCATGACCTGCAGGGTCAGGCCGCTCGCGGCCGGCACGGTGCCGCAGCCGTCCGCGCGTGCCCCGGTCGTGGTGGGCGACGTGCTCGGCGCGGGGGTGGCCGTGCTCGCCGGGACGCTCGCGGGGGCACTCGTCTGGGGTGCGACGCCGGGCGTGGCGGAGCAGCCGGCCAGGACGCCGGCGGACAGGAGCAGCAGCGGCAGGACGCGGCGGGGTGCGGTCATCAGTGGTTGCCTCCTCGGCGGGAAAGTACCGTGGCTTCGGCGAAATCGCAGGCAGGACGCGCCCGGCGAGGCTCCACTGTGGACGATGATCCACCGGCCGGGTGAATAGTTGGCAGGCGGCTAACACTTCGCCCGCCTCGCGCGACACCACAGTCGTGTTGAGCACCGAGACCGAGACGGATCCGCTTCCGACCGCCCCCTGCTCCGTCGTGTGGAGCCAGGGCCGCCCGTACGTCCTTGAGGCGGGGGCCGGGACCCTGCGCTGGGTGGGCACCGACCACCTGGGCCGCCCACTCACCCTCACCGGCGACGAACTCCGCCGCCGCGGCTGGACGCACCGCCGCGCGGGCTGACACCCCGCGCGCGAGGTCCGGCGGAGCCGGGCTCCGAGAGCGGTCGCGGGTCGAGCGTCTCGCCCGGCTGCCCGGCCTGCTGCCCGGGCGGGAGGCCGGGATCGCGCGATTGCCGAGGCTGCTCGCCGCCGGCGGCCCGCGGGCAGCGACCCCGAGCCCGGTCGGGTTCCGCGAATGGCCCGGGGCGAGCACTTCGCCCGGCTGCCCGCGGGCACGGGCCGCAAGCCTCGATCGGTTCCACGGCCGCCGTCGGCCCGGCGGGGCCGAGCCCGCTTCGTGAACCGGCCAGCCCCGAGCCGCCAGCCCCGAGCCGCCAGCCCCGAGCCGCCAGCCCCAAGCCGCCAGCCCCAAGCCGCCGGGCCCGAGCCGCCGGGCCCGAGCCGCCGGGCCCGAGCCGTCGCCACAACCACCGGGCACCGCCACTCCGAGGGTGAACCCGCCCCAGCCCCACCGATTAGGGTTACCTCGTGATCGAACCCCGCGCCGAGACGGCCGAGCCCAGCCTGCTGCGCCAGGCGTGGACGGTGCCGAACCTGCTGTCCCTGCTGCGGCTCGCGGGCGTCCCGGTGTTCCTGTGGCTCCTGCTCGGCCCGCGGGCCGACGGCTGGGCCCTGGCGCTGCTGGTGTTCAGCGGCCTGTCCGACTGGCTGGACGGCAAGCTCGCGCGCTGGCTGGACCAGACGAGCCGCCTCGGGCAGTTGCTCGACCCGGCCGCCGACCGGCTCTACATCGTCGCCACGCTGATCGCCTTCCTGGTCCGCGGCATCGTGCCCTGGTGGCTCGTCGCGGTGCTCGTCGGGCGTGAGCTGCTGGTCGGGGTGGCCCTGCTGGTGCTGCGCCGCAACGACTACGCGCCCCCCGAGGTCACCTACATCGGCAAGGCCGCGACCTTCGTGCTGATGTACGCCTTCCCGTTCCTGCTGCTCACGCAGGGCGGCTCGACCGCGGCCGCGATCGCCCGGCCCATCGCCTACTCCTTCACCGCGTGGGGCACCGTGCTGTACGTGTGGTCCGGCGCGTTGTACCTGCTGCAGACCTTCTGGGCGGTCCGGCGTGCCAGAGCGGGCGCGCGGATGTAAGACTTCGCGCGAGCATCGCGAAAGACCCGCGAGCCGGGGCAGGAAAGGGGACGTGGAGTGTCCGCGCCAGAAGAGTTGCGCTACACCGAGGAGCACGAGTGGGTGGCCACCCGTGACGGGGACGTGGTCCGGGTCGGGATCACCGAGTACGCGCAGGACCAGCTGGGTGACGTGGTGTTCGTCGACCTGCCCGAGGCCGGCAAGGCGGTGACCGCGGGGGAGCCGTTCGGCGAGGTCGAGTCGACCAAGAGCGTGTCCGAGCTGTTCGCCCCGGTCGACGGCGAGGTCGTCGCCGTCAACGACGCGGTGAGCGACTCGCCGGAGCTGATCAACAGCGACCCCTACGGCGAGGGGTGGCTCGTCGAGATCCGGGTGAGCGACGCCGACGCCGTGGCGGGGCTGCTCGACGCCGACGCCTACAACCGGCTGACCGCAGGCTAGGACCGCGTTTTGGGGGGAGCCGCGGGGGCCGAATCGATCAGGCACGGTACGTTGGCAGCCACAGGTTTTCAGCCAGCGACACATCAGTGGTGAGGAGAGCTCAGGTGAGCACCAACGACGGGCCCGGCGTTCCCCCGGAGCAGTCTCCGGAGCGGACCTCGGTCTTCCGGGCCGACTTCCTGGCGGACGTGGAGGGTCAGGAGGCGCCGACGCCGGAGCCTTCGGTCGCCGGTGTCGACGCGCTGCCGGCAGGCACGGCGTTGCTGGTGGTCAAGCGGGGCCCGAACGCCGGTTCGCGCTTCCTGCTCGACCGGGACACCACGAGCGCCGGGCGCCACCCGGACAGCGACATCTTCCTCGACGACGTCACGGTGTCCCGCCGCCACGCGGAGTTCCGCCGCGAGGGCGGGGAGTTCGTCGTCATCGACGTGGGCAGCCTGAACGGCACCTACGTGAACCGCGAGCCGGTCGACCAGGCGGTGCTCGCGGGCGGTGACGAGGTGCAGATCGGCAAGTTCCGCCTGGTCTTCCTGACCGGCCCGGGGCACGGGGGCCAGGGGGCGCGGTGACGGCTGCCGGGCGGCCACAGCGTGATGGACTGAGCATCGGGGCGGTGCTGGCGCAGCTGCGCCCGGACTTCCCCGATGTCACCATCTCCAAGATCCGGTTCCTCGAGTCCGAGGGGCTGGTCCGCCCGGGCCGGACCGCGTCCGGATACCGGCAGTTCTCCGCGGCGGATGTCGAGCGGCTGCGGTTCGTGCTGGCCGCGCAGCGGGACCACTACCTCCCGCTCAAGGTCATCAAGGAGCAGCTCGACGCCGCCGACCGCGGTCTGTCCGACGGCCAGGGCCTCGGCGGGCGGTTGCCGCGCAAGCTGGTCCCCATCCCGGCGGCGCCGGGCCCGGGGGACGGGCTGCCCCGGCCCGACGACTTCGCGCCGGGCCGCGACGTCCGGCTCACCAGGGAGGACCTGCTTGCCGAGGCGGGCGTGGACAGCTCCCTGCTCGCCGAGCTGGAGCAGTACGGCCTGATCCGCCCCGGCGCGGCCGGGTTCTACGACCCGGACGCGGTGCTGGTGGCCCGCACGGTCCGCGCCATGACGGAGTTCGGCATCGAGCCGCGGCACCTGCGTGCCTTCCGCGCGTCGGCGGACCGCGAGGTCGGCTTGCTCGAGCAGATCGTCGCGCCCGTGTCGCGGCAGCGTGACCCGGACGCCAAGGCGCGGGCGGACGAGCTGGCACGGCAGCTGGCGGCACTGTCCGTGACGTTGCACACGCTGCTGGTCAAAGCGGGCATCCGGGACGTGACGGGCGGGTGAGCCCGGCGGTGCGGTTCTGGATCTCCGCTGGTCGTGGGTCGCGACGGTAATGACATGGTTTCGGGACTCCGCAGCGAGCCGCCGATGCCGTACCGTTGGTGATGGATTTGCCGGAACGGTCCACGCGACTGCCACCCAGTCCCCGCGAACGAGCACGGCGCCGGGATGGCGGGTAGCGTCGGAGATGTCGATGCGGGGTCCCCGGACCAGCGCCGCGGCCCGCGCACACGAGAGGGAGGCGAAGCCCGATGAGCGAAATGCGCGTCGTCGGCGTGCGGGTCGAGTTGCCCGCGAACCAGCCGATCTTGTTGCTCCGGGAGGCGCAGGGTGAGCGGTACCTCCCCATCTGGATCGGGTCCGTGGAAGCCACCGCGATCGCACTCGAGCAGCAGGGCGTGCGCCCCGCGCGCCCGCTGACCCACGACCTCCTCAAGGAGGTCATCGGCGCGCTGGGCCGCGAGCTCGAACAGGTCGTGATCACCGACCTGCGCGAAGGCACGTTCTTCGCCGAACTGGTCTTCGACGGCAACGTGCGGGTCTCCGCGCGGCCGAGCGACTCGGTGGCGCTGGCCCTGCGCGTCGGGGTGCCGATCCACGCGGTGGACGCGGTGCTCGACGAGGCCGGGCTGATCATCCCGGACGAGCAGGAGGACGAGGTCGAGAAGTTCCGCGAATTTCTCGAATCCGTCTCGCCGGAGGACTTCCGCGGCGCGGACACCTGACCGCCCCGCCTCCGGCGGCGCCGAAGGGGTCTTCCCGGCTCGAGCACCGGCCGGGAGGGCCCCTTCGGCGCGTTCCGGGGCCCTCCGCCGCCTCCGCGGCGAAAATTACCCGGCCGGGTAACCGTGGTCGGGGCGTCTTCACCGATCAACTCTCCATACTGCGTCGAGGCGTGGCCGCGCGTCGCGTTGACCGGGCGCGCGCCCGCGCATACCGTCGATGGCGGTAAATCGCTTCGGTGTGATTCGGCCGCGGCGCGGTCACTGGGGCACCAGAACGGTTTGCCACTGCCGCGGGTCCTACTCCAGGGCCCCGGGTGCTTGTTTCGACCGGCCGCACGGCCGGGCGAGGGGAGGCATGCGTGGTCGACGAAAGGCCGGTTCAGGTCGTGCCCGGGGAGCAGGGTGAGCTCTTCCCGGACTCGTCCCTGCCTGACGAGCTGGTCGGATACCGGGGTCCCGCGGCCTGTCAGATCGCCGGCATCACCTACCGGCAGCTGGACTACTGGGCGCGCACCGGGCTGGTCGCGCCGAGCATCCGCACGGCGCACGGTTCGGGTTCGCAACGGCTGTACTCGTTCAAGGACATCCTCGCCCTCAAGATCGTCAAGCGTTTACTCGACACGGGCGTCTCGCTGCAGAACATCCGTGTCGCCGTCGAGCACCTGCGCAAGCGCGGGGCGCGCGACCTGGCGAAAGTCACCCTGGTCTCGGACGGCACCACCGTCTACGAGTGCACCTCGCCGGAGGAGATCGTGGATCTGCTCCAGGGCGGCCAGGGCGTGTTCGGCATCGCGGTGAAGGTCCCGATGCAGGAGATCAGCGGCACGATCCACGAGTTCCCGGCCGAGCGCGCCGACGGCGGCGAGGTCGAACCGGTCGTTCCGGACGAACTCACGCAGCGCCGCAACGCACGCCGGACCGGGTGATCGTCTCCCCGAACCGGGGAGTAGGGTACTGAGCGCGGTCGCCGAAGCCGCGCGGGAGAGACCGGGCCACCACCAGCGCGCCCGGCGCCGAAGGAGCAAAGCCTCCCCGGGAACCTCTCAGGCACCCTGGACCGCGCGGACGAGACGCCTCTGGAAAGCGGGCCGACGGGCACAACTTCGTCCGGCCCCGCCGAAGGTGCAAACCCGGCTCAACACTCGGGTGAACCTCTCAGGCGCCCTCACGGGGCACGACAGAGTGGGGAGGGCCCGGAACTGGGGGTTCCGGGCCGGTCGGCGGATCCGCGTCAGCTGGGCACCTTGTCCAGGAAGCCCAGCACCTGGCCGATCCGGCCGTCCTCGACCACCACGACGTCGAAGCCGATCACGAGCGGCTCCGCGGCGCCCGGCGCGCCCAGGTGCCAGGTGAACCGGGCCTGGTCGTGGTGGCCGTCCACGGCGCCGCCGAGGCTGAACTCCAGTCCCGCGAACTGCGCCTGCGCCGCGCCGACGAAGTCGCCGATCGCGGTGGTGCCGCGGACCGAGCCGACCGGGTCGGTGTAGGTCGCGTCTGGGGTGAACAGCTCCTCCACCAGCGCCCGGCGCTTGTCCGCGTCCGTCTCGTTCCAGACGTCGATGTAGGCCTGGGCGAGAGCGGTGTAGTCGGTCATCGGATTCCTCCTGATCGAGTCGGTGTGACCTGATCACCATCGCCCGGATCGCGCGGCCCGTCGATTACGCGGGAGGTAATGGCGGCGCCGTGCGCGCGCCCCGTAACTTCGCACGGGTGACGACCATGCAGCGCCCCGTGGGCGAGCAGTTGCGGCAGTGGCGGGAACGCCGCCGGCTCAGCCAGCTCGACCTCGCCCTGTCCGCCGAGATCTCCACGCGCCACCTCAGCTTCCTGGAGAACGGCCGGTCCCGGCCGAGCCGGGAAATGGTGCTGCGCCTGGGGGAGCGGCTGGAGGTGCCGCTGCGGGACCGCAACCGGCTGCTGCTGGCCGCCGGCTACGCGCCCGTCTTCCCCGAGACCCCGCTGCCCGACCTGGGCGCCGCGCTCGACGCCGTCCGGCACCTGCTCGCCGGCCACGAGCCGTACCCGGCCGTCGTCGTGGACCGCAACTGGGACCTGGTGGAGAGCAACAGCGGCATCACGCTGCTGACCGACCTCGTCGACCCCGCGCTGCTGGAACCGCCCGCGAACGTGCTGCGGATCGCACTGCACCCCCGCGGCCTCGCCCCGCACGTGATCAACCTGGGGCAGTGGCGGGCCGAGCTGCTCGGCAGGCTGCGGCGGCAGGTGGAGATCACCGGCGACGCCGACCTCGCCGGCCTGCTGGCCGAGGTGAGCGGGTACCCGTGCGACGACCCGGTGGACGAGGCGCCGGCCGGCTCGGTGTTCGTGCCGGTGCGGCTGCGCCGCGGCGACGCCGAGCTGACCCTGCTGTCCGTGGTGGCCACCTTCGGCACCGCACTGGACGTGACGCTGGCCGAGCTGGTGATCGAGTCGTTCTACCCGGCCGACGCGGCCACGCGCGAGGCGCTCACCGGCGGACGGCCGGCGTGACCGCGGTGTCCTGCACTAGGCGCCGGGGTGGAGGAGGCGGGTGAAGTCGGCCTGCTGGGCCGGTTCCTGGAGGTAGTTGCGGAACCGCTGGGAGGCGCGCTGCTGGACCTCGTCGACGTCCTCGGCGGTGAGCACCGCGCAGGGGTAGTCCGCGGGGGCGTTGGCGGCGAGCGGCTCGGCCGGGGAGGTCAGCAGGGTGGGCCGGGCGGTGGTCAGCTCGGTGATCGTCGCCGAGGTCTCCGGGATCCAGACGGCGGGCTGGCCGCCGATGGAGTCGAGGTTGCCGCGGCCGGTGAGGGCCAGCAGGACGCGCTGGTCGTCGATGGCCTGGACCTGGACGTGGATGCAGTGCGCGTGCACCACGGTCTTCGCCTGGTTCCACCGCTCGGCCGCGGCGGTCACCGCGGGGGCCACCGACGGGGCGGCGACGACGCTGAGGTTGGAGTCGCCCTCGGCGCACGCGCTGGCCTGGGCCTCGGCCCGGTTGGCGACGATGCTGTCCGCCCAGCCCCAGCCGAGGATCCCGAGCACGAGGAGCACGACGAACACCCCGGCGACGATGGGCCACTTCGCGATGCCGCGCTTGGCCTCGCCGAGCACCCGGTGCGAGCCGGTGGCCTCGCCGGGCGCGACCCGGTGGGAGCCGGTGGATTCGCCGGTCCCGGCCCGGCGGCGGCCCAGCTGCGGGCGGCCGTCCACGGCCAGGATGCGGGTGCTGGTGCCCTCGCCCGCGCGCCGGTAGCCACTGGACTCACCCACCACCCGGCGGCTGCCGGTGGTTTCGGTGGCGCTGATGGCGCGGCGGCTGCCGGTGGTCTCGGTGGCGCTGATGGCGCGGCGGCTGCCGGTGGTTTCGGAGGCGCTGATGGCGCGGCGGCTGCCGGTGGTTTCGGAGGCGCTGATGGCGCGGCGGCTGCCGGTGGTTTCGGAGGTGCCGACCGCGCGGCGGCTGCCGGTGGACTCGGAGGCACGGACCGCCCGGCGGCTGCCGGTGGTTTCAGAGGCGCCGACCGCGCGGCGGCTGCCGGTGGACTCAGCGGCCCCCTCGGCCCGGCGGCTACCTGTGGACTCGGAGGCGCCGACTGCCCGGCGGCTGCCGGTGGTTTCAGCGGCCCCCGCAGCGCGGCGGCTGCCAGTCGACTCGGAGGCGCCGACCGTCCGGCGACTACCGGTCGCCTCGCCCGGGGCCGCCACCGAGCGGGACCCGCCGAAGCCTGAGCTCACAGCGCGGCGGCTGCCGGTCGTCTCACCGGGCGCGGCGAAACCGCCTGCGCGGCGACTGCCCGCCTCAACGGGGCGAATCCGGCCACCCGCGGGAACACCGGCGGCCACGCCGCGGGAAGCACCAGGGGCCGCGTCGTGGGGAACACCGGCGGCCACGCCGCGGGGAGCACCAGGGGCCGCGTCGTGGGGAACACCGGGGGCCACGCCGCGGGGAGCACCGGGGGTCGCACCAGGGACCACGCCGCGGGAACCATCGCCAGGAGCACCGCCGGGCACGCGCTGGTACCCGCTCGCCGAGCCGGGATCCACCGGGAACGCGCCCACGGCCTCGCCCGGTCGCGGCGCCGCCTGCCGGTACCCCGTCGGCTCCCCAGCCTCAGGACGGCCGTGAGCGGGGTCGTCGCCCCTGCTGTGTCGCCCCATGCGTGCTCTTCCTCAACTCTCCGTGTGCTCCGACAAACGACGTTCACCCTAACAGGGGTCCGTCGTTAGCGAAACGTGATGAACCCAAGAAAATCGCAGGACTGAGCGTTACTGCCCTTGTGCGAGGAGCGTCCGGCAGTGCTCGATCAGCCGAGCGCGCAGCGGTTCCGCCCTGGCGGCGAACGCCGCCTGGGCCCGCGCGTACTCCGCCCGCCCCCGCGCGGTCTCGATCCGCACGGGGGAGTAGCCCAGTCCCGACAAATCGTACGGGCTCGCCCGCATGTCCAGTTCGCGGATCTCCACCGCCAGCTCGAAGCAGTCCGCGACCAGCTCGGACGGCACGAACGGGTCGAGCTTGAACGCCGCCCGGTACAGGTCCATGTTCGCGTGCAGGCACCCCGGCTGCTCCAGCTCCACCTGCCGCTCCCGCGACGGCTCCAGCGCGTTGCGCGGCCGCGCGGGCGGGGTGAAGAACCGGAACGCGTCGTAGTGCCCGCAGCGCAGCTCCAGCGACTCGACGACGGTGTCGGTGCCGGCCGTGCCCAGCCGCAGCGGCAGCTGGTTGTGCCGCACCTGCCCGGGCGCCTGCCGGTACACCATCGCCCACTCGTGCAGCCCGAAACAGCTCAGCCGCGGCGGCCGGGACGCGGTGGCCTCCAGCAGCACCAGCAACGCCCGCACCGTCGGCACCCGCTTGGCGGGGAGCTCACCGAGCACCACGCCGCCCGCCGTCTCCCGGAACTCCGGCCGCGCCAGGAACTCCGATGCAGTCCCCGCCAGCACCACACCCGGCCCCGGGCTCCACCGTTCCAGGTGCGCGGGGCGGTGCGGGTAGTACTGGAACAGGAAGTCGTGCACCGGGTGCTTCTCGCCCCGCGACCGGCGCTCCTGGTAGGGCCCGGTCCAGCGGCGGACCCGCGCGGCGTGCTCGCGTTGCCGGGCCCGCCACTCGTCCTCGGCCAGAACCCGCATCACGCCGTCACGTGCGTCCCGTCGCGCACCGTGCCCACGTACTCCTCGACCAGGTCCTCCAGTGCGACCACGCCGATGATCGTGCCGTCCGCGCCGCGCGCGCGGGCCAGGTGGCTGCCCTCGCGGCGCATCGCGGACAGGGCCTCGTCGAGGCGGGCGTGCGCGGGCAGGTCGGTCAGCGGCCGCGTCTTGTCCGCGGGCACCCGGCTCCCCGGGGCCTCGCCGATCTGGTCGAGCACGTCCTTGACGTGCAGGTACCCGATCAGCTCGCCGCCCGCCGACCGCAGCGGGTACCGCGAGAAGCCGGTCGACGAGACCGCTTCCTCGACGTCGCCCACCGTCGGCGTGCTCGGCAGCGTCGTCAGCTCCGCGGTGGGCACGAGGACGTCGGCGACGGTCTTCTCGACCGACGACAGCGTCTGGCTCAGCCGCTCGTGCTCGGACTGCTCCAGCAGGCCCTCGCGGCGGGATTCGGAGAGCAGCTCGGCCAGCTCGTCGGAGGTGTAGGCGGTCTCCAGCTCGTCCTTCGGCTCGACCCGGACCAGCCGCAGCAGCGCGTTGGCCATGGCGTTGAGCAGCCAGATGAAGGGGTTGGCGAGCTTGACCCACGCGACGTGGATCGGCACCAGCCACAGCGCCAGCCGCTCCGGCTCGGCGATGGCGAGGTTCTTCGGCACCATCTCGCCGATCAGCACGTGCAGGATCGTGATGAACGCCAGCGCGATCGCGAAGGACACCGTGTGCAGCACGACGTCCGGCAGGCCGAGCAGCCCGAACAACCCTTCGAGCTGGTGCGCCACCGCGGGTTCGCCGAGACGGCCGAGGACCAGCGAGCAGATCGTGATGCCCAGCTGGGCGCCGGCGAGCATCTGCGACACGTGCCTGCTCGCGTTGATGACGATCCGCGCCCGGGTCTTGCCCTGTTCCAGCAGGGCCTCCAGCCGGTCGCGGCGCGAGGAGATCAGGGTGAACTCCGCGCCCACGAAGAACGCGTTCAGCAGCAGCAGGACGACGATCAGGAAGATCGCGAGCCAGTCGTTCACCGCGCCACCTCCGTCCGCCCGGCCAGCGGCCGCAGGCTCACCTCGGCGATGCGCAGCCGGTCCATTTCGGACACCGTCAGGCACCAGCCGTCGACCTCGGTGGAGTCACCGGGGTCGGGGATGCGGCCGAGCCGCTCCAGCATCAGGCCGGCGATGGTTTCGTAGTCGCCGTCGGGCATCCGGAACCCGGTGACCTCGGTGACCTCGTCGGCGCGCAGCTGGCCGGACACGAGCCAGGTGTCGGAGCCGACCTGCTGCGAGGACGGCGCCTCGCCGGTGTCGTGCTCGTCGCGGACGTCGCCGATGATCTCCTCGACCACGTCCTCCAGCGTCACCAGGCCGGCCGTGCCGCCGTACTCGTCGACGACCATCGCCACCTGGAAGCGCGAGTCGCGCAGCCGGGACAGCAGCGCGTCACCGGGCAGCGACTCCGGCACGGTGGGCACCGGGCGCATGATCGAGGCGATCCGGGTGGTGGCCCGCTCGGCGGCGGGCACGGTGAAGGCCTGCTTCACGTGCACCGCGCCCTGCACGTCGTCCAGGTCCTCGGTGTAGACCGGGAAACGGGAGTGGCCGGTGCGCCGGGACAGCTCCACGAGGTCGTTGATCGTGTCGCCGACCGTGAGCGACTCGACCTGCACGCGCGGGGTCATCAGCTCCTCCGCGGTGCGGTCGCCGAAGCGCAGCGACTTGTCCAGCAGCCGCGCGGTCGAGGTGTCGAGGGTGCCGCTTTCCGCGCTGGTGCGCACGATCGAGCCGAGCTCCTGCGGGGAGCGCGCCGAGCGCAGCTCCTCCTGCGGCTCGATGCCGAACTTGCGCACCAGCCAGTTCGCGCTGTTGTTCATCAGCGTGATCAGCCAGCGGAACAGCGCCGAGAACCGCGAGTGGTAGCCCATCACGGCCCGCGCGGTCTCCAGCGGCTTGGCCACGGCCAGGTTCTTGGGCGCCATCTCGCCCAGCACCATCGACAGGATCGTGGCCAGCAGCAGCGCGATGACGAGCGAGGCGCCGCCCGCGAAGCCTTCGGACAGTCCGGCGGCGGTGAGCAGCGGGCGGACCAGGTTGCCGATCAGCGGCTCCGCGACGTACCCGGTGACCAGGGTGGTCAGCGTGATCGCGACCTGCGCGCCGGAGAGCTGGAACGACAGCGTCGAATGCGCCTTGCGGACGGTGCGGGCCCGCTTGTCACCGACCTGGCGGACGTGCGCCTCGACGGTGCTGCGCTCGAGCGCGGTGAGGGAGAACTCGGCGGCCACCGCGAGACCGGTGCCGACCGTCAGCAACACGAAGAAAACGACTCCGAGAACGGAGAGGAGCACTTCCATCATCGGCCGTCACGGTCCTGAACCGGGCCGGGGAGGTGCTCGGGAACGCCGGGTTCGCCACCCGGCTTCGTACTGTCACCAGGTGACTGCGCGTCGCGCACGAAAGAAGTCACTCCTTGGGAATGGCTGGAAACGTGTGCGCCATGATACCCGAACCGGGCGGCCGGACGAGGGCGTCGGCGCTGGTGAGCGTGTCAGGAGTCGGCCGAGGCGCGCACCCGGTGCCGCCGCACGCTCTCCTCCACGAGGTCGAGCACGGGGCCGAGGTCGTCGGCGGGCAGGCCCATCGCCAGGTGCGACACCAGTCCCTCCAGGACCAGCTCCAGGTAGGCGGTGAGCACGTCCACGTCGACGTCGTCGCGGAGGTTGCCGGCCTGGCGCTGCCACAGCAGGCGCTGCCGGGTGGCGGCGGTCAGCTGCTGTGAGCGCTCGGCCCAGCGGCCGCGGAACTCCGGGTCGGTGCGCAGCCGCCGGGAGACCTCCAGCCGCGTGCCCAGCCAGTCCGCGGGGTGGTCGCTGCCCTCGGCGAGCAGTTCACGCATCACCTGCACCAGGCCCTGCTGCGCGACCACGTCGGCCATCCGGGCCGCGTCCTCCTCCGCGAGGGCGAGGAAGAGCGACTCCTTGTCGCGGAAGTGGTGGAAGATCGCGCCGCGGGACAGCCCGGTCGCTTCCTCCAGCCTGCGCACCGTGGCACCCTCGTACCCGTACCGGGCGAAGCAGACACGGGATCCGTCGAGGATCTGGCGCCTGCGCGCTTCGAGGTGGTCCTGGCTGACCCGGGGCATGGCTAGATCCTGACACCGCGAGCCCGGCTTTCGCAAACCGTACGTACTTACTGCAATCCTTACGGATGTCTTGCCGGTAGCCGGGAACGGCCCCGGTCAACCCTGAAAATTGTCGGTGCCCGCGTGTAGCGTCCGAAAGCGAGTGATCCCCGGCGATTGGACACGACATGACAGCGGTCCGGCCCACGTCACCCGCCCCCGGCGGGGCGGTGGCGGCGAAGGTGGTCTCCGACCGCGCCGAGGGCGAGGCGTACGTGGCGTCCGTGTGCTTCAAGCACGGGCCACCGCGCCTGCTCGGCGTGGAGCTCGAGTACACCGTGCACTACGTGCAAGACCCGCGAAGACCACTCGACCGTGCAGATCTCGCCCGTGCGCTCGGCCCGCACGCCCCGCGCACCCTCAGTCCCGAGAGCCCGGCCAGGCCATTGCCCGCCGGCTCGCCCCTGACTCTCGAACCCGGCGGCCAGGTGGAGATCTCCGCCCTGCCCCAGGCCTCGCTCCGCGAGCTCGCCGACGCGGTGGCCGCCGATCTGGCTCACCTCACCGAACTGCTCGCCCGCCACGGGTTCGTCCTGCGCGACGACGGCATCGACGCCCACCGCGCCCCGGCCCGGCTGCTGGACACCCCCCGCTACGCCGCGATGGAACGCCGGTTCGCCCCGATGGGCGACGGCGGCGTCACGATGATGTGCAGCACCGCCGGCCTGCAGGTCTGCGTCGACGCCGGGGAGGCCGATTCGTTCGCCGCCAGGTGGGCCGCCGTCCACGCCCTCGGCCCGCCGCTGCTCGCGTTGTTCGCCAACTCCCGGCGGCACGCGGGGCGGGACACCGGCGCGGCGTCGGCCCGCTGGCTCGCGGTGATGGCCACCGAAGCGTGCCGGACCGCGGCCGCCGCGTGCGGCCCGGACCCGGCGGCGAGCTGGTCGCGCCGCATCATGGACACCCCGCTGCTGGTGGTGCGGCGGGGCGAGGGGCCGTGGGACGCGCCGGACGGCCTCACCTTCGCCGACTGGGCCGCCGGCCGCGGCGCGGGGCGGGTCCTGCGGCGGCCGACCGTGGCCGATCTGGACTACCACCTGACCACGATGTTCACCCCGGTGCGGCCGCACGGCTACCTGGAGGTCCGCTACCTCGACGCCCAGCCGCGGGACCGTTGGCTGCACCCGGTCGCGTTGCTGACCGCCCTGCTCGACCGTCCCTCCACAGTGGACCGGGTGCGCGAGGTGTGCGCGCCCGTCGACGGTGAGTGGGAGCGCGCCGCGCGCGCCGGGATGGCCGACCCGCGGATAGCGGCGGTGGCGCGCGAGGTCGCCGACCTCGGGTGCGCCGAGCTGGCCCGCACCGACCTGACCGAGGAGACCGTCAACCGGATCAGCGAAGGCGTGCAGCGGCTCGCGCACGCCGGGGAGGGGACGAAATGACCGGCGTGCCGCCGTTGACCGAGGCGCCGAACCCGGTGCGTGAACTGTCCGAAGAGGCCCTGCGTTCCCGCGCGGCCGCCGCGCTGGAGCGGGCGCGGGCCCGCAGCACGGCGCTGACCGCCGCGGTGGACGACGACGACCTCGTCCGCCAGCACTCGAAGCTGATGTCGCCGCTGGTGTGGGACCTCGCGCACATCGGCAGCCAGGAAGAGCTGTGGCTGGTGCGGGACGTGGGCGGCCGGGAGCCGCTGCGGCCCGACATCGACGACCTCTACGACGCGTTCCAGCACCCGCGCGCCACCCGGCCGTCGCTGCCGCTGCTGGGGCCGGCCGAGGCGCGCGCCTACGTCGCCGAGGTGCGGGCCAAGGCGTTCGACGTGCTGGAGCGCGCGCCGATGACCGGCCGCCCGCTCACCGAGGCCGGGTTCGCCTTCGGCATGATCACCCAGCACGAGCAGCAGCACGACGAGACCATGCTGGCCACCCACCAGCTGCGCAAGGGCGATCCGGTGCTGCACGCGCCCGCGCCGCCGCCCGCGCGATCGGGGCCACTGCCGGGCGAGGTCCTCGTCCCGGCCGGCCCGTTCGTCATGGGCACGTCGCTGGAGCCGTGGGCGCTGGACAACGAGCGCCCGGCCCATGAGGTCGACGTGGACGCGTTCTACCTGGACACCGTGCCGGTGACCAACGGCGCGTACGTGGAGTTCCTCGAAGACGGCGGCTACGACCGGCGTGAGCTGTGGAGCGCGGCGGGCTGGGATTACCGCACCGAGCACGACATCACCGCGCCGCGGTTCTGGCGCCGCGAGCCGGACGGCTGGTGGCGGGTCCGCTTCGGCGTGCACGAGCCGGTGCCCGCCGGCCAGCCGGTGGTGCACGTGTCCTACTACGAGGCCGAGGCGTACGCCAGGTGGGCGGGCAAGCGGCTGCCCACCGAGGCGGAGTGGGAGAAGGCCGCCCGGTTCGACCCGGCGACGGGGGAGTCCCGGCGGTACCCGTGGGGCAACGACGATCCCACGCCGGAGCACGCGAACCTGGGCCAGCGGCACCTCTCGCCCGCCCCTGCCGGCGCGTACCCGAAGGGCGCCTCGGCGCTCGGCGTGCACCAGCTGATCGGCGACGTGTGGGAGTGGACGAGCACCGACTTCGCCGGCTACCCGGGCTTCCGCGCGTTCCCGTACCGGGAGTACTCGGAGGTGTTCTTCGGGCCCGAGTACAAGGTGCTGCGCGGCGGTTCGTTCGGCACCGACGCGGCGGCCGTGCGCGGCACGTTCCGCAACTGGGACTACCCGATCCGGCGGCAGATCTTCGCCGGGTTCCGCTGCGCGCGGGACGCCGCGCCGGGCGAGCGGGCCTGACGGTGTGCCGCCACCTGGGTTACCTCGGCCCGCCGCGCTCGCCGGCGGAGCCGGTGTTCGACGCGCCGCACTCGCTGCTGCGGCAGACCTACGCGCCGCGGGACATGCGTGGCGGCGGCGTGGTCAACGCCGACGGGTTCGGGCTGGGCTGGTTCGGCGACGGCCCGGAGCCGGTGCGGTACCGGCGCCCGGTTCCACTGTGGAGCGACCAGGACCTGCCGCGGCTGGCGCGGTCGGTCCACAGTGGAGCGTTCGTCGCCGCGGTGCGCAACGGCACCACCGGGATGCCGTCCGGGGAGGGCGCGTGCGCGCCCTTCACCGGCGGCCGGTGGTTGTTCAGCCACAACGGGATGGTGCGCGGCTGGCCGGACAGCCTCGCCGCGCTGGCCGGGAAGCTGCCGGTCACCGACCTGATGACCCTGGAGGCGCCCACCGACTCGGCGGTGCTGTGGGCGCTGCTGCGGGAGCGGCTGGACGCGGGGGAGGACCCCGTGGGCGCGGTCGCCGACCTGATCGCCCAGGTCGAGCGCGCCGCGCCGGGGTCGCGGCTGAACTTCCTGCTCACCGACGGCGCCGTCCTCGTCGGGACCGCCTGGACCCACGCCCTGTCGGTGCGGGTCGAGGGCGAGGCCGTCCTCTTCGCGTCCGAACCGCTCGACGACGCGCCCGGTTGGTCGGAGGTGCCCGACCGGCACCTCGTCGCAGCCCGGCACGGCGCCGTCGAAGTCATTCCCCTCAACGCCGATCGGAGTGTTCCCTGATGACCGAGTCCGAACTGGACATCCACCGCAGCGCCACCGAGATCGCCGAGGCGCTGCGCGCGGACGTGCGGGAGGGGCTGTCGGCCGAGCAGAAGTGGCTGCCGTCCAAGTGGTTCTACGACGCGGCGGGCAGCCGGTTGTTCGAGGACATCACCGCGCTGCCCGAGTACTACCCGACGCGGGCCGAACGCGAGGTGCTGGCGCGGGAGGCCGCCGGCATCGCGAAGATCACCGGCGCGCACACCCTGGTCGAACTCGGCTCGGGGTCGAGCGAGAAGACCCGGCTGCTGCTCGACGGGCTGCGCGACCACGGCGGTCTCCGGACGTTCGTGCCGCTGGACGTGTCGGAGGCCGCGCTCGCCGAGGCGGTGGAGGCGATCCAGGCCGACTACCCGGGGCTCGACGTGCGCGGCGTGGTCGGCGACTTCACCGAGCACCTCGGCCTGCTGCCCGGCGAGCCGCCCCGGCTGGTCGCGTTCCTGGGCGGCACGATCGGCAACTTCCTGCCCGCCGACCGCGGCAAGTTCCTGCGCTCGGTGCGGGACGTGCTGGCCGCGGGCGAGTGGTTCCTGCTGGGCACCGACCTGGTCAAGGACCCGGAGACGCTGGTCCGCGCCTACGACGACTCCGCCGGGGTGACGGCGGAGTTCAACCGCAACGTGCTGCGGGTGGTCAACGAGGTGCTGGGCGCGAACTTCGCCCCGGACTCCTTCGAGCACGTCGCCCACTGGGACGCTCGGAACGAGTGGATCGAGATGCGGCTGCGCGCCCCGGAGCCGATGCGGGTGTCGATCCCGGGCGCGGGCATGGAGGTCTCGTTCGAGGCGGGCGAGCACATCCGGACGGAGATCTCGGCGAAGTTCCGCCGCGACGGCGTGACCGCGGAACTGGCCGACGCCGGCTTCGAGGTCGAGCACTGGTGGACCGACGCCGCTGGACGGTTCGGGGTGTCCCTGGCCCGCGCGATGAGCTAGCCGGCCGGCCGCGGGGGATCCTGACTGGCGGCGCGGCGTGGGCTGCTCAGCCGGGCCGAAGGCCGGGGCCGGCACGCTCGCGGCAACGGATGGCCGCTCGTGGTTCCGGTCGGTCCTGGCCTGGCACCAGATGCGCCGATGCTTCCGCGTCTGGTGCGTTGCCTACCCGTCACGCGGACAAGGGCTCGAGGTGCCGCTGCGCGGGCGGTGGCCGGCGCCGCGGCGCAGGCTGCTCAGCCGTGCCGAAGGCCGGGCCGACCAGGTCCGCACTCTCGGCGGCAACGGACCGCCGCTCGTGGCTCGGGCTTGTCCCTGCCGCGGGTGCGCCGATGCCTCCGCATCTGGTGCGATGCCTGCCCGTCACCCGCCCCGGAAACCGACCAGGCGTCGCCGCTGCGGGATCGTGACCGGCGCCGCAGCGTGGGGTGCCCGGTGGCGGGGGCGGGCGGGTGGTCCAATAGGGGTCGTGAAGAATCCGCTCCCGCTCCTGGCCCGCAGGCTGGGCACCCGCCCGTGGCTGATGCGGCTCGCGAAGGTCATCATCTGGGCGGACAAGCGGCTGCACCGCTGGTTCGGCGGCCGCGTGACCCTGGTCGGCATCGCGGGCCTGCCGTCGCTGCGGCTGACCACCCTGGGGCGCAAGAGCGGCCTGCCGCGCAGCACGAACCTGCTGTACTTCCCGCACGAGGACGGCTTCGTGCTCGTCGGCTCCAACTGGGGCCGCCCCCGCGACCCCGGCTGGACCTTCAACCTGCGCGAGCACGCCGAGGCGACGGTGGCCATCCGCGGGAAGGAAATCCCGGTCACCGCGCAGCCGGTCAAGGGCGAGGACTACGACCGGATGTGGCAGCGCCTGCTCGACTTCTGGCCTGGCTACGAGATGGAACGCCTCGCCGCCGGCCGCGAGCTGCCGATCTTCCTGCTCACCCGCCGATAGGCCGCGGCAAGAAATTCCGGGGGGCGGTGTCGGATCCGGGTGGTCGCGTTCGTGGTCAGGGTGAGGCCGCCCGCGGATGGGGCGGCGCCGAGGTGGAGGAACCGCGACCATGAAGCTGACGACCATGACCCAGATCAGCGTCGACGGCGTGATGCAGGGCAACGGCGGCGCGTCGGAGGAGGACCGCCGCGCCGGGTTCGACCGCGGCGGCTGGGCGATGGGCAAGGGCGACGACAGCACCCGCGCGCTGATCAAGCAGACCTACCAGCGCGCCGACGCGTTCCTGTTCGGCAGGCGGACCTACGAGCTGTTCGCCGGCGCGTGGGGGACCGACGCGGACGTCCCCGGCTGGGAGCCCGTCCGGCGGGCGCTGCACGACCGGCCCAAGTACGTCGCCTCGACGACCCTGACCGACCCGGCGTGGGCGGGCACCACCGTCCTGCGCGGCGACCTGGCCGCCGCCGTCGCCGACCTGAAAGCCAAGCCCGGCGGCGAACTGCAGGTGCACGGCAGCGGCGCCCTGATCCGGTGGCTGCTGGCCAACGACCTGGTCGACGAGCTGACCCTGATCGTGATCCCGGTGGTCGTCGGGCAGGGCGCGCGGCTGTTCCCGGACGCGGGCCCCGATCTCGCGCTCGACCTCGTCGACTCGCGGACCGACTCGAAGGGCGTGACCATCCAGGTCTACCGGCCCGCCGGGCGCCCGCAGTACGCCACCGCCTGAAAACCCCGCCCACCCGAGGAGCTGATCTTCAGATGCAGTACCTGGTTTCCGTCATCGACGACAAGGACAACCCCGGCCGGACGGACCGGCAGCCGGCCATCAGCGCGTTCAACGAACGCCTGATCGCCGAGGGCTACTGGGTCTTCGCGGGCGGGCTCGCGGACACCGAGTCGGCCACGGTCGTCGACAACCGGGGCGAGCAGGCGGTGTTCAGCGACGGGCCCTTCGTCGAGTCGAAGGAGTACCTCGCCGGCGTCTGGATCTGGGAGGCCCCCGATCTGGACGTGGCGCTCAAGCTCGCCACCGAGGCCTCCAAGATCTGCGACCGCAAGATCGAGGTGCGGCCGTTCCGGTGACGGACGCGCGCGAGGCGGTCACCCGGGCCCACCGCGAGGAGTGGGCCCGGGTGGTGGCTGCCCTGACCCGGCGTTTCGGCGACCTCGACATCGCCGAGGAGGCCGCCGCCGAGGCGTTCGCGACCGCGGTCGAGCGGTGGCCCGCCGACGGGGTGCCGCCCAGCCCCGGCGCGTGGCTGACCACCACCGCCACCCGCAAGGCCATCGACCGCATCCGGCGCGAGAACAATCGCGACGACAAGCAGAAGGAGGCCCGGATGGTGCACGACGACGAACCACCCGGGCCCCTCGGCGTCATCGACGACGACCGGCTGCGGCTGATCTTCACCTGCTGCCACCCCGCGCTGGCGGTGGAGGCTCGCGTGGCGCTGACGCTGCGCATGGTCGGCGGCCTGACCGTGCGCGAGATCGCCCGCGCGTTCCTGGTGGCCGAGACCGCGATGGAGCGTCGGATCACCCGCGCGAAAGCCAAGATCAAGGCCGCCCGCATCCCGTACCGGGTGCCGTCGGCGGAGGACCTCCCGGCACGCGTGTCCGGTGTGCTCGCGGTGCTGTTCCTGGTGTTCAACGAGGGCTACCTGGCCACCGGGTCCGGCGCCGCCCCGGTCCGGGACGACCTGACCGCCGAGGCGATCCGGCTCACCCGCCTGATCCGCGCCCTCCTGCCGGACGACGGCGAGGTGGCCGGGCTGCTGGCGCTGATGCTGCTCATCGAGGCGCGCCGCCCGGCGCGGGTGTCGGCGAGCGGCGAGCTGGTTCCCCTGCACGAGCAGGACCGCGGCGCCTGGGATGCCGCGCTCATCGCCGAGGGCCACCGGCTGGTGCGCGAGCGCCTCGCGGCCGCCGCGGCCGGGGTGGCGCCGGGCCGCTACCAGATCCTGGCCGCGATCAACGCCGTGCACACCTCGGCCCGCGACGGCCGCGACACCGACTGGTCGCAGATCCTGGCTCTCTACGACCAGCTCGTCCGCCTCGACCCGTCGCCGATCGTCGCGCTCAACCGGGCCGTCGCGGTCGCCGAACTCGACGGCCCGGAGGTGGCGCTCGCCGCCGTCGACCGCCTGGAGCAGCGGCTGGCCGGCTACCACGCGTTCCACGCCACCCGCGCCGACCTGCTGCGCAGGCTCGGCCGCGGCCCGGAGTCCCGCGCGGCCTACGACAAGGCCATCGAGCTGGCGGGCAACACCGCCGAGACCGCCTACCTCACGCGCCGCCGCGACCAGCTGCGGTAGCGCAGGCCGCGCGCCGCGATCGGCGTATAACGACCTATACGGCGCGGCCCTGGCCGATTCGCTCGCCGAGCCAGTCGAACACCCGCTGCTCGACTAGCAGCCGTGCCATCGGCTCACAGTGCCCGGACACGCCTTCCGACCTGGTGAACCGCACGACCCCGGCCGACCGGGCGGCCTGGCCGGGCCAGAACTGCTCACACTCGGGATCGGTCAACAGCGGGGAGTGCGGACGGCCGAAGCCTGCCCCTCGCCGGTACTCGCGCACGGGGCGGCAGAGGTGGAAGCGGTCCCGGAAGCCGTAGGGGCGGGCGCGGAACTCCACCGTCCGGCGGGCGTTCGGCCGTCCGCACGCCCTTGGAGGACCCGTCGCTCTCGCCCGCGTCGAGCTGCGGGTCCATGCCCCCTGGCAGGGGCGCGGTCCACGAGGCCGGCACGTCCACCACCCCTGGCTGCCGTGGGGCACCACGAGCGTCCGCCTGCTGCGGCCCGAGGCGTCGGGCCGCAGCAGGTAGCCGGGCAGGCCACCGTCCTCCTACGGCACGTCAAAGCGGTCGCGATTCCGGGCGGCAGGGCACGGGAACCCGCTCAGCACGCGCGGCGCTTCCCGCACGAACGAAAAAAGCGCCCGCGAGCGGGGCTCGCGGGCGCTTCTCGGAAGAGAAACCGTCAGGCGCGGGTCATCTTGCGCAGCACGTACTGCAGGATGCCGCCGTTGCGGTAGTAGTCCGCCTCACCCGGGGTGTCGATCCGCACCACGGCGTCGAACTCCACCTTGGTGCCGTCCTCCTTGGTCGCGGTGACCTTGACGGTCCGCGGCGTCTCGCCCTCGTTGAGCTTCGTGATGCCCTCGAAGTCGAACGTCTCGGTGCCGTCCAGGCCCAGCGACGAGGCCGACTCGCCCTCCGGGAACTGCAGCGGGATGACACCCATGCCGATCAGGTTGGACCGGTGGATCCGCTCGAACGACTCGGCGATCACGGCGCGCACACCGAGCAGCCGGGTGCCCTTGGCGGCCCAGTCACGCGACGAACCCGAGCCGTACTCCTTGCCGCCCAGCACGACCAGCGGGATGCCGGCCTTGGCGTAGTTCTGCGCCGCGTCGTAGATGAACGCCTGCGGCGCGCCCTCCTGCGTGAAGTCGCGGGTGTAGCCGCCCTGCACGTCGTCCAGCAGCTGGTTGCGCAGCCGGATGTTGGCGAAGGTGCCGCGGATCATCACCTCGTGGTTCCCGCGCCGGGAGCCGTAGGAGTTGAAGTCCTTGCGGTCCACGCCGTGCTCGGCCAGGTACCGGCCGGCGGGCGAGTCCGCCTTGATGGCGCCGGCGGGGGAGATGTGGTCGGTGGTCACCGAGTCGCCCAGCTTCGCCAGCACGCGGGCGCCCTTGATGTCCGTGACCGGCTCCGGGTCGGCCTGCATGCCCTCGAAGTACGGGGGCTTGCGCACGTAGGTCGACTCCGGGTCCCACTGGAAGGTCTTGCCCTCCGGGGTGGGCAGCGACTTCCAGCGCTCACCGCCGTCGAACACGTCGGCGTAGTCCTTGGAGAACATCTCCTGCGTGATCGCCGAGTCGATGGTCTCCTGGATCTCCTGCGGCGACGGCCAGATGTCGCGCAGGAACACGTCGTTGCCGTCCGAGTCCTGCCCGAGCGGCTGCTCCTCGAAGTCGAAGTCCATCGTGCCGGCCAGCGCGTAGGCGATGACCAGCGGAGGGGACGCCAGGTAGTTCATCTTGACGTCCGGGTTGATCCGGCCCTCGAAGTTCCGGTTGCCGGACAGCACCGACACCACGGTCAGGTCGTTCTCCTGCACCGCGGCCGAGATCTCCTCGGGCAGCGGGCCGGAGTTGCCGATGCACGTGGTGCAGCCGTAGCCGACCAGGTGATAGCCCAGCTTCTCCAGGTACGGCCACAGGCCGGCCTTCTCGTAGTAGTCGGTGACGACCTGCGAACCCGGCGCCATCGACGTCTTCACCCACGGCTTGACCGACAGGCCCTTCTCCACCGCGTTGCGGGCCAGCAGGGCGGCGCCCAGCATGACCGACGGGTTGGAGGTGTTGGTGCAGGAGGTGATCGAGGCGATCACCACGGCGCCGTGGTCGAGCACGAACTCGCCCCGCTCCTCGGAGCGCACCGTGACCGGCTTCGACGGGCGGCCCGACGCGCCGTTCGCGGCCGACTGCAGCGCGGGCTCCGCGTCCTCGTCCGCGAAGGACAGGCTCGGCGCGTCACTGGCCGGGAAGGACTCCTCGACCTTCTCGTCGACCTTGGTGTGCGGCGTCGGGTGCTGCTCCTCGACGTAGTCGTGCACCGACTTGCGGAACGCGGACTTCGCGTCGGTCAGCTCGATGCGGTCCTGCGGGCGCTTCGGGCCCGCGATCGACGGCACCACCGTCGACAGGTCCAGCTCCAGGTACTCGGAGTAGGACGCCTCGCGGCTCGGGTCGTGCCACAGGCCCTGCTCCTTGGCGTAGGCCTCGACCAGCGCGACCTGCTCGGCCGAGCGGCCGGTCAGCTTGAGGTAGCGGATCGTCTCGTCGTCGATCGGGAAGATCGCCGCGGTCGAGCCGAACTCCGGGCTCATGTTGCCGATGGTGGCGCGGTTGGCCAGCGGCACCTGGGCGACGGACTCGCCGTAGAACTCGACGAACTTGCCGACCACGCCGTGGCGGCGCAGCATCTCGGTGATCGTCAGCACCACGTCGGTCGCGGTCACGCCGGCCGGGATCTCGCCGGTCAGCTTGAAGCCGACGACGCGCGGGATCAGCATCGACACCGGCTGGCCGAGCATCGCGGCCTCGGCCTCGATGCCGCCGACGCCCCAGCCCAGCACGCCGAGGCCGTTGACCATCGTGGTGTGCGAGTCGGTGCCCACGCACGAGTCGGGGTAGGCCTGGCCGTTGCGCGCCATGACCGTGCGGGCCAGGTGCTCGATGTTGACCTGGTGCACGATGCCGGTGCCCGGCGGGACGACCTTGAACTCGTCGAACGCGCCCTGGCCCCAGCGCAGGAACTGGTACCGCTCGCGGTTGCGCTCGTACTCGATCTCGACGTTGCGCTCGAAGGCGTCCGCGCGGCCGAACACGTCGATGATCACCGAGTGGTCGATGACCAGCTCAGCCGGGGCGAGCGGGTTCACCTTGTCCGGGTCGCCGCCGAGGTCGGTGACGGCCTCGCGCATGGTGGCCAGGTCGACCACGCAGGGGACACCGGTGAAGTCCTGCATGATCACGCGGGCCGGGGTGAACTGGATCTCGATCGACGGATCGGCGGTCGGGTCCCAGTTGCCCAGCGCGCGGATGTGGTCGGCGGTGATGTTCGCGCCGTCCTCGGTGCGCAGGAGGTTTTCGAGCAGGATCTTCAGGCTGTAGGGCAGCTTCTCGGACCCGGACACCTTGTCCAGGCGGAACACCTCGTACGAGGCGTCACCCACCTTCAAGGTGTCGCGGGCGCCGAAGCTGTCCTTGCTGGCTGGTGCGGTCACGTCTAACTCCCTGGGCAGGGTCGTCGCCGTCAGTTCGGTTCGGGTCTGTCTGTCGCGAGTCTGGCGCACGCGGCTCGCGTCCGCAGACGCGGGGACGGCGCAGGCTCCCACACGGCAAACAGTACGCTTGTCCTTTTTTGACTTCAACGCGACCCGCCCAGGCAGCGGTGTGATCTGCTTCGCGCTACTCCGCCAGGCGCAGCAGCGCGGTGATGTCCTCCGGCTGCAGGCTGCGCAGCACCGTCAGGCCCAGCTCGTTGAACGTGCGCAGCGGGCTGACGTAGTGCTGCCCGGCCACCTCGGTGGTGATCACGCCGAGGCCCTGGCCGAGGATGCCGCTCGACAGGTGCTGCAGGACCTGGGTGACCTCCTCGGGCACCGACGAGCCGACCTCGTCCTCGAGGGTGTCCGCCAGGTAGTCGGCGCACAGCTCCTCGGTGCGGCCCTCACCGGTCGCCTCGTAGCAGTCGCCCTTCTTGGTCACGGTGTAGGTCTCGCCGTCCGGGCCCTGGATCTGCACGTGGGTGACGGTGGCGCGGGTGCCGCCGGGCACCTCGGAGGTCTCGGTCCGCAGGTCGAGCAGCTTCGCGCCACTGGGCTCGGCGTCCTCGGCCGCGGCGGCGACCAGCGCGGGGCCGGCGTCGTGCAGCACCGCCATCTCGTCCGGCGGCAGCAGCTCGATGACGCGCGTGACGTCGGCGTCGAGCGCGGCCTGCACGAGCTGCTTGACCGCCTCGTTCGGGCTGGTCGCGCCGCGCGCCGGGATCGAGGTGGACGGCCACTGCTCGTTCGCGTCCCGCAGCGCGTAGTCGGCCATCGTGTAGAGCAGGCTCGGGTACCACTCGCCGTCGACCTTGACCGTGGCGATGCGGATCGGCTCGCCGGAGTCGGCGACCTCGTCGGCGATGTCGATCGTCTCGGTCTGCGGGCCCTCACCCGCCGGCATCTGCTCCATCAGCTTGTCCGACAGCGGCAGCTTGGACGGGTCGGCGGTGACGGTGATCGTGCCGCCGGTGAGCTTGGTGATCGTCAGGTGGTCGTTGACCTGCTCCGCGCCCGCCTCGTCGAACGTCAGGTTCTCGGCTTTGACCTGCATCCCGGTCAGCGCCTCGGGGTTCGCGTCCGGCTTGAGGATGCCCAGGCGCTTGAGCTCGTCGGTGGTCTGCCCGATCGGTTCGGTGAGCAGCTTCGCCTCGGCGGGCGCGAGCGCGCCGACCATGCCGACCACGTCGCTGCCGCTCAGCGCGGTCGCCAGGTTCCGCGCCGCCTCGGTCGGGGTGGCCGCGCCGGAGGCGATCGAATTCCGCTGCGAAAGTGCGAACCACGTGCCGCCACCGCCGAGCAGCACGACGAGCGCGACGACGAGCCCGATGATCAGGCCGCGGCGGCCCCGCTTCGGCGGCTGCTGGGGCGGCAGCTGCTGGAAGGGCTGCGTGTACGGCTGCTGCGGATACTGCTGCTGCGGGTACCCCTGGCCGTACGGCTGCCCGGGGTACGGCTGCTGCGGGTACTGCTGCCCGGGGTACTGGTTCTGCTGGTACGGCCACTGACCGTCCTGGGGAGGCGTGCTCACCGTGTTCTACCTGCTCTCGCCGTGATGAAGGTGCCGACCGCGCCGGCCAGCGCGAGGGCGGAACCGCAGAGCGTGGTCACCGGCCCGGCCAGGGCGACGGAGACCACCCCCGTGGTTCCGCCCGCTTGGACGGTGGCGATCAGCGCGACGGTTCCCCCGGTAATCGCCAGCAGGGCCGTCAACGTTGCGCCGGTGCGCGCCAGACCGCAGACCAGCAGCACCAGGCACGCCGCCGCCAGCGCCGGGACCGCCACCCACGCCCGCAGCGCCGTGCCGGCGAGCGGGTCGTCGAGCAGCGCCAGCCGGTCGGCCAGCCCGGCCGCCGCGTAGCTGCTCCGGCTGACCGACCCCGACCGGAACCAGGGCAGGAAGGTGCCCGCCACCACCAGGGCGAGGCCCAGCGTGGCGACGGCGGGGCCGACTCGCGATCTCTGCACGCTCCTCCGACGCGCCGGAACGCCCGGAGGATCCCCGGTTGGGGTGAAAGTTGCAGCTGTGCCGCGTGTGACACCTGGTCTGCGAGTGACTCGGGTGGCACAGTTCGCGATGCAGTGGGGAAGTCTGTCCGCGGGAGGGAGTCGAGGGCGTGGGTGACCAGGGCCGGAGAGCGCGCCGCTGGCTGGGGGCCGGGGCGCTGGCGCTCGTGGTGGTGTCCATCGCGACCGGGCCGGCCGCCGCGGTGCCGCCACCGCCGCCGAACCCGAGCGACTCCGAGATCAGCGCGAGCCGGCGCGACGCCGACGCCAAGGCAGGCGAGGTCGGGCAGCTGACCAACCAGCTCGCCGAGGCCGAGTCGCGGCTCGACGAGCTGCAGAGCACGGTCGAGCTGCGCATGGAAGAGGCCAACAAGGCGCTGGTCGACCTGCAGGCCGCGCAGGACGCGGCCGACCAGGCGCAACGCGACGCGGACGCGGCCAAGCGCGAGGCCGACGCCGCGCAGGCCCAGATCGACGCGGCCCGGGCGAACCTCGACGCGTTCATCTCCAGCAGCTACCAGCAGGGCAGCACCATGGGGTCGATCTCGGCCTACCTGGGCGCGAGCAGCCCGAAGGACCTGCTGGCCCGCGCCCAGCTGCTGGAAGCCGTCAGCGGCAGCCAGCTCAACGCGCTGGAGATGATGCAGCAGGCGCAGACGGACAAGTCCAACAAGGACGCCGCCGCGCGCCAGGCGCTGCAGCTCGCCCAGCAAGCGCAGGACCAGGCCGCGCGGGCGAAGATCACCGCCGATTCCGCGCAGGCCGTGGCCGTGCAGGCCCAGCAGAACCAGGCGGCGCAGAACGCGCAGCTGGTGGCGCAGAAGACCACGGTCGAGCAGCAGCTGTTCGAGGCGCAGCAGCGGGTCAGCGGGCTGCAGGGCCAGCGGCAGCGCTACGACGACTGGCTCGCGCAGAAGCAGCGCGAGGACGAGGAGCAGGCGCGGCAGGCGGCGCTGGCCGCGGCGCAGGCGTCCAACTCGCAGCCCAGCGGCGGCGGGAACGCCGGCAGGCCGTCGCCGCCCCCGGTCGCGTCCGGTTCGGCGTCCGCGACGATCGAGCGGGTCGTCGCGCGGGCGATGTCGCAGCTCGGCGTGCCGTACGCGTGGGGCGGCGGCAACGCCTACGGCCCCACGCGCGGCATCCGCGACGGCGGCGTGGCCGACGCCTACGGCGACTACCGCAAGGTCGGGTTCGACTGCTCCGGGCTGATGATCTACGCCTTCGCGGGGGTGAAGGCGCTGCCGCACTACAGCGGCTACCAGTACACCTCCGGGCGGCGGGTGCCGCTGGCGCAGATGCGGCGCGGGGACATGCTGTTCTGGGGCCGCAGCGGCATCCACCACGTGGCGCTGTACCTCGGCAACGGGATGATGATCGAGGCCCCGCAGTCCGGGCTGACCGTGCGGGTGACCCGGGTGCGCTACGGAGACATCATGCCGTTCGCGACGCGCCTGGTCGGCTAGCGGCGCGTTGAAGTCCGCCGGCCGCCAGCCGGAACCTCTGTGAGACCCACCCCGGCGAGCGCCGGCACCGGCGGGGCTAGCCTGGGCGGCGTGACCGACCTGGCCGCCGTCGTGCTCGCGGGAGGCTCCGCGCGCCGGATGTCCGGTGTGGACAAACCCATGCTGCCGGTCGGCGGGCGGCCCCTGCTGCGCCGCGCGCTGGACGCGGTCGCCGGCGCCGATCCGGTCGTCGTGGTGGGGCCGGCGCGGGACGGGATCACCGGCGTGCGCTGGGCGCGGGAGGACCCGCCGGGCGGCGGGCCGGTCGCCGCCGTCGCCGCGGGGCTCCGGCACGTCTCGGCGAGCCGCGTCGTCTTGCTCGCCGGGGACCTGGCCGGCGTCACACCGTCCACAGTGGAGCGGCTCACCGCCGCGCTCGGCGACGCCGACGGCGCACTGCTCACCGACCACACCGGCCGCCGCCAGTGGCTCATCGGCGTGTGGCGCACCGCGAGCCTGCGCGCCGCCCTGCCTGCCCAACCGCACGGGGCTGCCCTGCGCCGCGTGCTCGGCCACCTGGAGATCGTGGAGGTGCCTGCCGCGCCGGGGGAGTGCGCCGACGTCGACACGCCGCAGGACCTCGACCGCCTGGCCTGACGCCGTCCGGCAGTTCACAGTCGTCACACCGCTGAGCGAGTTGACTACCGTGGCGACCTCCCGCGCCCGGCCGGCTAGTACGGTCGCAGCGCAGAGGTGAACGTGAGCGAGGAGGGAACCGTGACCGAGCCCCGCTACCCGGAGGGCGCGAACGGGCAACAGCAGTCCGCGACCCCCGCGCGGGACGCGCAGCTGCTCGAGCGCACCGTGTTCGAGGTCAAGCGGGTGATCGTCGGGCAGGACCGGCTCGTCGAGCGGCTCCTGGTGGGCCTGCTGGCCAAGGGGCACCTGCTCCTGGAGGGCGTGCCCGGCGTGGCGAAGACCCTCGCGGTGGAGACCCTCGCCCGCGTCGTCGGCGGCTCGTTCTCGCGCGTCCAGTTCACGCCCGACCTGGTGCCCGCCGACATCCTCGGCACCCGCATCTACCGTCAGGGCAGCGAGAAGTTCGACGTCGAGCTCGGCCCGGTCGTCGCGAACTTCGTCCTCGCCGACGAGATCAACCGCGCGCCGGCCAAGGTGCAGTCCGCGATGCTCGAGGTGATGGCCGAACGGCACGTCTCCATCGGCGGCAAGACCTTCCCGATGCCCGACCCGTTCCTGGTGCTCGCGACCCAGAACCCGATCGAGAACGAGGGCGTCTACCCGCTGCCGGAGGCGCAGCGCGACCGGTTCCTGTTCAAGATCATCGTCGACTACCCCTCCGCGGAGGAGGAGCGCGAGATCATCTACCGGATGGGCGTCACGCCGCCGGAGCCGCACGAGGTCCTCAGCCCGGCCGAGCTGGTCCGGCTGCAGGACGTCGCCGCGAAGGTGTTCGTGCACCACTCGCTCGTCGACTACGTGGTGCGCCTGGTGCTGGCCACCCGCACCCCGGCCGAGCACGGCCTCACCGACGTCGCGGGCTGGGTGTCCTACGGCGCCTCGCCGCGCGCCAGCCTCGGCATCATCGCCGCCGCCCGCGCGCTCGCGCTCGTCCGCGGCCGCGACTACGTGCTGCCCCAGGACGTCGTCGACGTCGTGCCGGACGTGCTGCGCCACCGGCTCGTGCTGTCCTACGACGCGCTCGCCGACGCCGTGCCGCTGGACCACATCGTCACCCGCGTGCTGCAGACCGTGCCGCTGCCGCAGGTCTCCGCCCGGCCGCAGGGCGGTCCGGCCCAGCCGCTGCCGAACGGGACCCCGGGGCGGTAGTGGCCAGGGGAAACACCGGCGACGGCAGCGCCCGGCCCGCGTGGGCGCCGCCCGTGCTCCGTGGTGAACGGCTCGACGCCGGCCTGCGCATGCTCGAACTCGAGGTGCGCCGCCGGCTCGACGGCCTGCTGCAGGGCAACCACCTCGGTCTCGTGCCCGGCCCCGGCTCCGAGCCGGGCGAGGCGCGGCCCTACCAGCCGGGCGACGACGTGCGGCGCATGGACTGGGCCGTCACCGCCCGCACCACCGAGCCGCACATCCGCGAGACGGTCGCCGACCGCGAGCTGGAGACGTGGGTGGCCGCCGACCTGTCCGCGAGCCTGGACTTCGGCACCGCCCTGTCCGAGAAGCGCGACCTGGTGGTGTGCGCGGTCGCCGCGATCGCCCACCTGACCGGCGGCGGTGGCAACCGGCTCGGCGCGGTGTTCTCCAACGGCGATCAGACCGAACGCGTCCCGGCGCGCGGCGGCCGCGCGCACGCCCGCAACCTGCTGCGCAAGATCGCCGAGATGCCGCGCGCGGCCGAGGGCACCCGGGGCGACCTCGCCGCCATGGTCGAGCAGCTGCGCCGGCCGCCGCGCCGGCGCGGTCTCGTCGTCGTGGTGTCCGACTTCCTCGGCGGCACCGGGTGGCAGCGCCCGCTGCGCGCGCTGTCCGCGCGGCACGACCTCATCGGCATCGAGGTGATCGACCCCCGCGACGTCGACCTGCCGGAGGTGGGCACGATCGTGCTGGCCGACCCGGAGACCGGCAAACAACGCGAGGTGCGGGCCTCGGCCTTGCTGCGGCGCGAGTTCGCCGCGGCCGCGCAGGCGCACCGCGACCAGGTGGCGCGGGCGCTGCGGCAAGCCGGCGCGGCGCACCTGGTGCTGCGCACGGACTCCGACTGGATCGCCGACACCGTGCGGTTCGTGGTGGCACGCAAGCGGCGGTGGAGCGGGGGCGTCGCGTGAGCCTCTCCGGATTCAGCGCGCCCTGGTGGTTCCTGCTGCTGTTCGTGGTCGCCGCGGTCGCGGTCGGCTACGTGCTGGCGCAGCGCGCCCGGCGCCGCCGCACCATGCGGTTCACCAATCTCGAACTGCTCGACCGCATCGCGCCCCGCTCGCAGGGCTGGCCGCGGCACGTGCCGGCCGCGCTGATCATCGTCTCGCTGCTGCTGCTGACCGTCGGGCTGGCCGGGCCGACCGCCGAGCAGAAGGTGCCGCGCAACCGGGCCACGGTGATGCTGGTGGTGGACGTGTCGCTGTCCATGGAGGCCACCGACGTCAAGCCGTCCCGCATCAAGGCGGCCCAGGACGCGGCGACCCAGTTCGCGCAGGGCCTCACGCCCGGCATCAACCTGGGCCTGGTGTCGTTCGCGGGCACCGCGACGGTCCTGGTGGCGCCGACGACGCAGCGGCAGAGCGTGGTCAGCGCGATCGACAACCTCAAGCTGGCCCAGTCGACCGCGACCGGCGAAGGCATCTACGCGGCGCTGCAGTCGATCCAGGGCTTCTCGGCGGTGGTCGGGGGCGCCGACGGGCCGCCGCCCGCGCGGATCGTGCTGATGAGCGACGGCAAGCAGACCGTGCCCGACGACCTCTACGCGCCGCGCGGCGCGTTCACCGCCGCGCAGGAGGCGCGCAAGCAGCAGGTCCCGATCTCCACGATCTCCTTCGGCACCAGCCACGGCACGGTCGAGATCGACGGCCGCGAGGTGCCGGTGGACGTCGACGACGGCTCGTTGCAGGAGGTCGCCCGCCTCTCCGACGGGCAGTTCTACCAAGCGGGCTCGGCCGAGCAGCTCAAGGAGGTCTACGCCGACCTCGGCGAGCAGATCGGCTACGAGATGAAGGAAGCCGACGCCAGCAGGCCGTGGGTCCTGCTCGGCACGCTGGCCCTCGTCGCCGCCGCGGGCACGTCGCTGTTCGTGGGGCAGCGCCTGCCCTAGGTGGGTTGGGCGGTGAGGTTGGTGCCGCGGCCGGCGGGCCAGCCGCAGCCGGACCGTCGGGACCTAGATCCGCCGAAACGCGGGCCGTCCGGGCGGCGCGCCGATACAGTGCTCGATCATGACCGCACTGCACGAGGCGTCCGCCGGGGCACCGGGCGACACGGCGGGCGCCGTCCCGGATGCGCTGGTCTCGGAACTCCGCGATCGCCTGCCGGACCTCGTCGACGTAGCCCTGGATGATCCCTCGGTCGCCACCGAGTTCGGCCGTCGCGTGGCCGAGGCCGACCGGGCGGGCGTGCGGGCGCACGTGCGGTCGGCGGTGCTGCGCGGCAGCCAGGGCATCCTGCGGTACACCAACCCGGAGATCGCGGGGCTGCGGCTGGCCCGGCAGGCGCTGGCCGACCACGAGCAACGCGACGCCACCCCGGCCGTGCGAACGCCGTCGGCCCGGGACCGGAAGGGCCACGCGCTCACCGGCGCCGCGATGTGGCCGGGCCTGGTGTTCCCGCTCGCGGCCTGGCAGCTCGGCCAGACGTCGCTGAGCGGCGGCGCGCGGTTCTGGATCTTCCTGGCCGGGGCGGTGGTGGGCGGGTTCTCGCTGCGGTGGGCCCATCGGCTGATCGCCAGGGCAGGCACGAGGCTCACCGGCCAGCCCGCCCGCGCCGGCGCCGGCTTCCCGGTGACGACCGCGATCGCGACGACCTTCCTGCTGGTGTTGTGGCGGCTGTGGCCGTCGTCGAAGGCGGCGATGGGGCCGTTCTGGGCCACCGTGGTGTGGGTGCTGGCCGGGCTGGCCGCCGGGTTCGTGCTCCTGACGGCGTGCCTGGCGACCTTCAGCCCGGAGAAGGACGAGGAGCCGGGACGCCGCATCCCGCCGCCGGTCGTCGCGCGGACCACGCTCACCGCCGCGGTGGCCGCGGTGGCGGCTTACCTGCTGTTGTCGCACGTGATCCCGTTGCCGTGGCCGGACTGGCAGGTGTGGTTGCTCGCCGACGGCGTCACCCTGCTGGTCCTCGTGCTGGGCGGCCCGCTGTCGCTGAGCCCCGGGCTGGTGCCCGCCCGGCTGTCGCAGGACCCGGACCGGCGCGGCAGTGCGAAGTGGACCGCCACGCGGGACGCGTTGCGGGTGCGCGTCGGCGAGGCCGAGCGGGACTGGCTGTCCGCGGCGATGCGCGCGGTGCTCCCGGCGGTCACCCGGCACCTGAACGAGGCGGTGAACCCGTCGTTCAGCACGGTGCTGCCGGAGCTCAACCGCGCCGGCCTCGGGCTGATGCGCGCGGGCGACCGCATCGTCGACACCGCCGCGTTCACCCGGCTGCGCCGGCTCACCAGCGGGATCAGCGGCGGGGCCATCGGTGTGGCCGGGCCGCGCGGCGCGGGCAAGTCGACCCTGCTGGAGGCCTACCAGGCGGGCCGGTTCCTCGAGGCGGGCCGTCAGCACATCGTGGTCCTGGAAAGCGTCCCGGTGCGCTACGACGCCCGCGAGTTCGTCCTCCACCTCTTCGCGCGCACCTGCGCCGAGGTGCTCGGGTTCTGCGCCGCGCGGATCAAGGACCGGCCGCCGCGGTGGACCGAGCGGCTCGCGCTGCTGCGGCCCGCCGCGCCGTTGCTGGCCGCCGTCGTCCTGTGGGTCGTGGTCGGGTTCGTCGGCGCGGCCGCGGTCAACGGGCCGCGCCAGGACCTCGGCAGCTGGCTGTCGGCCATGTGGTGGCCGCTCGTCGTCGTGCTGGCCGGGATGACCGTGCTGTACCTGGCGCGGCGGCGCCGGTTCACGCCGGCGCCCGCACCCGCCCTCACCCGCAGGCCGCGGGACCTGCCCGGACTGCGGGACCTGGCCAGGGAAACCCTGGACGGCATCGAGTTCCAGCAGAAGCACACCTCGGGGTGGTCGGGCAAGGTCGGCCTCCTGTTCGGGGCGGAGACCGGGCTGAGCGACTCCCGCGAGCTGACCCGCCAGCCGCGCAGCTACCCGCAGATCGTGCACGAGTTCGGCGAGTTCCTCCGCACCACGATCGACTGCGTCTCCCGCCTGCCGGACATCGCCACGCCCTCGGTGGTGATCGTGCTCGACGAGCTGGACAAGATCCTCTCCCCGGAGGAGGCGCAGGACTTCGTCAACGAGGTCAAGGCCCTGTTCAACCTGGACGTGCCCGGGTTCCTGTTCCTGGTGTCGGTGTCGGAGGACGCGCTCGCGTCGTTCGAACGGCGCGGGCTGCCGGTGCGGGACGCGTTCGACAGCGCCTTCGACATGATCTTCCGGCTGGACCACCTGCGCCTGCCGGACGCCAGCGCCGTGCTCGGCGCCCGCGTGCTGGGCCTGCCCGAGCCGTTCGTCTGCCTCTGCCACTGCCTGGCCGGCGGGCTGCCGCGGGAGCTGATCCGCGTCGCGCGGCTGGTGACCGCGGAGCCCGGGGCGCTCGACGCGGTGTGCCGCCGGGTGGTCGACGAAGACCTGAAGGGCAAGCTCGCCGGGCTGCGCACGGTCGTCGCGCGCGAGGCGTACGACCACGCGCGGGCCAGCGAGCTGGTCCGGCACGTCGAGGCGCACGCCGTGCCGGACGCGCCGGTCCTGCTGAAGGCGGCGACGCGACCGCCCGTCTCGCCCGGCGACGACGAGGGCCTGCGCCGGGTCCAGCTCGAAACCCTCGGCTACCTCTACTACCTGGGCACGATCCGGGAGGTCTTCGGCGACGGCTTCGGCGAGGCCGAGCTGGCGCGCGGCCGGGACAGCGAAGGCGACGCCTCCTTCGACACGCTCACCTCGGTGCGCCAGCTGTTCGCGGTGAACGCCCGGCTGGCGTGGCTGACGGTCAGCGCGTTCCGCGAGGCGTGGGGGCTGGAGGCGGTGGCGCCCCCGGAGGCCGGGTGACGTGTCAGGCCCGCGGCGGCCGGGTATGCGCCTTGCGGAGACGAGTTCACCGGGAGGTGTGATGAAGGAACAGGAGATCGTCGCCGCCGTGCGCCGGACCGCCGGGCTGGAGGACGCCGGGCACGCCGCCGACGCCACCCGCGCGACCCTGACCGTGCTGGGGCAGCGGCTCGCCGGCGGTGAGCCCGGTGACCTGGCCGGACAGCTGCCCGCCGGCATCAAGGAGGCGCTGCCCGAGACCGGTGAGGGCGCGTCGTTCGGCGTCGAGGAGTTCTACCGGCGCGTCATGGACGCGGAAGGCCACGGCTGCACGCAGGACGGCGCCCGCGAGCACGCCCGCGCGGTCGTCGCGGCGCTGAAGGCAGGCGTGAGCGAGGGCGAGTTCGACGACCTGGCGCAGCAGCTGCCCGCCGACTACCGCGACGACCTGCTGTCCACGGCGCCGGTGAACGAGCATCGCTAGACGCCGCCGGGGAACCCCTGCTGCCGCCAGGCTTCGAACACCGCGATGGCGGCGGTGTTGGCCAGGTTGAGCGAGCGGACGCCCGGCTTCATCGGGACGCGCACGCGGTCGGTGACCTGCGGGGCGTCCTGCACCTCGGCGGGCAGCCCGGACGATTCGGGCCCGAACAGCAGCACGTCGCCCGGCTGGTACGCCACCTCGGTGTACCACCGGGTGGCGCCGGCGCTGAACGCGTACACGTTCGCCGGCAGCAGCGCCTTCCACGCGCTGTCCAGGTCCGGGTGCACGTGCACGTCGGCCAGGTCGTGGTAGTCCAGCCCGGCGCGGCGCAGGTGCTTGTCCTCGAACCGGAAGCCCAGCGGCTCGACGAGGTGCAGCTGGCAGCCCGAGTTGGCCGCGAGCCGGATCGCGTTGCCCGTGTTGGGCGGGATCTCCGGCTGGTAGAAGAGAATCCGGAACATTCGAGTTGATCGTTTCCGTTCACCTGTGGTTCGCCCGTCCGGACGCTGACGGCCATGTCCGGCCGTGAGCATCCTGGTGCTCCCATCCCACCACAGGAGGACCTCACATGGTCGTGCGCCCGAACCACCTGTCCCGCCGCCGGTTCCTCGGCTTCAGCGGGGCGGGAGCCGCGGCGGTGCTGCTCGGCACCGGCGCCTGGACGGCGGCGAATGCCTACGCCAGCCCCGTCAAGGGGACCAACCCGTTCACGCTCGGCGTCGCCTCCGGCGACCCGGCCCCCGACGGAGTCGTGCTGTGGACCCGGCTCGCCCCGGAACCGTTCGCCGCCGACGGCGCGGGCGGGATGCCCGCGGTCCCGGTCCGGGTCGAGTACGAGGTGGCCCACGACGAGCGGTTCCGCGCCGTGGTGCGGCGGGGCAGCGCGATCGCCACCCCCGAGCTGGGCCACTCGGTGCACCCGGAGATCTCCGGCCTGGCGCCCGACCACGAGTACTTCTACCGGTTCCGCGTCGGCGGCGAGATCTCGATGGTCGGCCGCACCCGCACGGCCCCGGCGCTGTGGTCGTCGCCGCGGGAGCTGAACTTCGCGTTCGCCTCGTGCCAGGCCTGGCAGGACGGCTACTACACCGCCTACGAGCACATGGCCGCCGAGGACCTGGACTTCGTCGTGCACCTCGGCGACTACCTGTACGAGTCCGGCGTGGGCACCAACAAGCGCGGCGTGACCGTCGAGGACAAGTTCAAGACCGAGACCTTCGACCTCGCCCGCTACCGCCTGCAGTACGCGCTCTACAAGGCGGAGGCGCCGCTGCAGGCCGCACACGCCCGCTTCCCCTGGATCCACACCATCGACGACCACGAGGTCGAGAACAACTGGGCCGGCGACATCTCGCAGGCCGACACCGAGCCCGACCAGGACCCGGCCGTGTTCCGGCAGCGGCGGGCGCAGGCGTTCCAGGCCAACTACGAGAACCTGCCCTACCGGCACACGCAGATGCCGTCCGGGCCGAACGTGCGGCTGCACCGCCGCCTGTCCTACGGGCAGCTGGCCGAGATCACCATGCTGGACACCCGCCAGTACCGCGACGACCAGCCCTGCGGCGACGGCAACTCGGCCACCTGCACCGAGCGGCTCGACCCGGAGCGCACCCTGCTCGGCCCGCAGCAGCGGGAGTGGCTCATCGACGGGTTCTCCCGGTCGAAGGCGCGCTGGCAGGTGCTGGGCAACCAGGCGCCGATGGGCCAGACCGACCGCGACCCGGGCGCGCCGGTGGACGTGTGGCTGGACCCGTGGGACGGCTACGTCGCCGAGCGCAACAAGGTGCTGGCCGCGGCGCAGGACCGGGACGTGCGCAACCTGGTCGTGATCACCGGCGACCGCCACCAGAACTACGCCTGGGACCTCAAGCGCGACTACGCCGACCCTGGCTCGGCCACCGTCGGCAGCGAGTTCGTCGGTACCTCGATCACCAGCGGCGGCGACGGCGCGGACATGAACACCGACGGCACGAACTTCCTCGCGGCCAACCCGCACATGAAGTTCTTCAACGCCCAGCGCGGCTACGTGCGGGTGAACGTCAACCGGCAGCGCTGGCGCAGCGACTTCCGGGTCGTGCCGTACGTGACGAAGCCGGGCGCGCCGATCAGCACGCGCGCCAGCTACGTCGTGGAGGACCGGCGCCCGGGCGTTCAGGAGGCCTGAGCGGGCCGCCGGGCCAGGACGAACGCCTGCGGGGCCGTTTCGGGGAACGGCCCCGCTTCGTCCGGTGCGCGCTCCAGCCGGGCGCGCACCTCGAACCCGGCCTCGGTGAGCAGGGCGGCCACCTCGTCCACGCGGCGCTGGTGGAAGTCCAGGCTCACCCGGTGCCCGCCGACCTCGTCCCGGTGCACGGGCTCGTCGCCGACCCCGAACGCCAGCTGCAGCCAGCCGCCGGGCGCGAGGACCCGGCGGAACCCGGCGAGCACCGCGGGCAGCGTGTCCGGCGGGACGTGGATGATCGAGTACCAGGCCACGAGCCCGCCGAGGCTGCCGTCGGGGAGGTCGAGCGCGGTCATCGACCCGACCTCGAAGCGGACGCCCGGGTGGGTGCGCCGCGCCACGGCGACCATCTCCGGGGACAGGTCGATGCCGAACGCGTCCACGCCCAGGCCCCGCAGGTGCGCCGTGATGCGGCCGGAGCCGCAACCGACGTCGGCCACCGGCCCGCCGGCGAGTTCGGCGAACGCGGCGAGCACGGCGCGGTCGAGCGGTTTGACCGCCAGCTCGTCGCGGATCCACTCGGCGAACTCGCCGGCGATGGCGTCGTAGGCCGCGCGGGTGTCCCGCACGAAGGCGGGTTCGCTCACGTGTGGGCCAGCAGCTTGGCGCGCACGTCCTCCGGCGGCGCGGCCTTGGCCAGGGTCCGGGCGTCGACGAACACGTAGCGGTTCGTGCCGGTCGCGATCAGGTCGTCGCCGCGGCGGACGGTGAACGCCAGGATCATCGAGGTCGTGCCGAGGTGGTCGATCGCGACCTCGACGACCAGTTCGTCGTCGAACCGGCTCGGCGCGCGGTACCGCAGGTTCGACTCGGCCACCACGCAGTCCACGCCCTGGTCGCGCAGCGCGTCGTAGGAGCCGAAGATCGCCTTGAAGAACTCGAACGAGGCCATGTCGAAGTAGGCCAGGTAGTGGGCGTTGAAGACGATGCCCTGCGGATCGCACTCGTGGAAGCGGACGCGCAGCGGCATGGCCACGACCGGCGGGCGGGACTGGGTCACCGGTGCTCCTTCCTCGCTCAGCCGTGCAACGCGCGGTAGGTCGCCACGGCTCCGGGGTGCAGGGGAACGGTACCGGTTCCGATCAGCGAACGTACATCGAGAAACTGGGTCGCCACGGCTTGCGCCGGCACCAGCTGGGCGGCCCGCTGCACGAGCACGCGGGTGACCGCGGCGGCCACGTCGGCGGGCAGGTCCGGGCGGCAGACGAGCAGGCTCGCGACACCGATGGTGTCGACCTCGGGGGAGCGGTAGGCGCCGGCGGGCACGCGCACGGCTTCCTGGCCGGGGCCGCGCAACGCGGGGAGGTAGGGGGCCAGCGGCAGCAGGCGGATGCCGATCTCGTTGTCCAAGGTGGACAGAACTGGCAGCGGGACCCCGCCGGAGACGAGCATCGCGTCGATCCGGCCCTGACGGAGGGCCTCGCCGGCCTCGAGCATCGGCAGGTGCCGGTCGACGATCGCGACCCCGGCCGCGGCGAACAGCCGCTCGCCGAGCACGGCCGCGCCGGAGCGGGGCGCGCTGAGGGAGACGGTGCGCCCGGCGAGGCCGGCGACCGAGGTGATGGGGGAGTCGGCGCGGACGGCGAGCTGAAGGTAGTTCTCGTAGACGCGGCCGAGCGCGCACAGTTCGATGCGGCGGCCGAAGGGGGCCGCGCCATCGGTGGCGGCGCCCGCGATGTCGGCGAGGCTGAGGGCGAGCTCGGCCGTGCCGGCGTCGAGCATCTCCAGGTTGGCGACGCTGGCCTCGGTCGGCAGCGCGACGGTGTGCAGGCGGGGGTGGGCGGCGTTCAGCTCCGCGGCGAGGAGCTGGCCGAAGGCGAGGTAGAACCCGGCTTCCTCCCCGGTGGCGATGCGCAGCGTTCCCGCGGGCCCGCCGGGACGGGGCGGGGCGCCGGCCCCGAGGAGGGCCCCGGTGGCCGCGACGGCGATCCCGGCGCGGAGCAGGCTGCGGCGGCTGGTCATGGCGCGGCTCCGCTGGGGCGGCGGTTGGGGGTGGCACTTCCGGCAGCAAGACCGCGCGCCGGCGGCGGCACGACTCCGGCCCGGCCGGTGGCCGGGAGTGTGGCTTGGGTGGTCATGCGGCCCCGCCCGGGGCACCCGTGCGGCGCGCGCCGCGGACCCTGCTGACCGCCGCGAGGCGGCGCTTTCCGCCGCGCGAGGCAGGCTGCGAGTGGCGCGTCGCGCCCGGCGGCAGGCGCGGGAAGTGCGGTGAGTGCCGCCGTGCGGCGAGATTCGCCTGCGGCGGCCCGTAGGCTGCCGGGAGTGGTTGGCCTGGCGGCGGGTGGCGGGGTGCCACGCCGTGTCGCGGCCGCGGTGGCCAGTGCACCATCGTGGCCGGCCTCGGCATGCTGACCGTGGCGGGCCTCGGCGGGCAGCGTGCTCACGACGCACCCACCTCCACGCGAGGCAGCAGCACCCGCACCACCAAGCCGTGCGGCTCCGCGGCCCGGAGTTCGATCCGGCCGCCCCGGCCCGCCGTCAGGCGCTCGGCGATGGCCAGGCCCAGGCCCGTTCCGGGCAGGTTCCGGTGCCGTTCGGCGCGCCAGAACCGTGCCTGCGCCTGCGCCAGCTCCTCCGCGGACAGCCCGGGCCCGGCATCCGCCACCGACACGACCACCCACGCGCCCTCGGCGCCGCACGAGACCGTGACGTCCGTGCCCGGCGCGTACTTCAGCGCGTTGTCCAGCAGCACGTCCAGCACCTGCGCCAGCTCGGCCTCCGTCGCCGCCGCGTGGGCCGGGCTCCCGGTGAAGCGCAACGACACCCCGGCCCGCTCCGCGGCGGGCTGCCACAGGTGCACCTGCGCCTCCGCCACGGCCGCCGCGTCACACGAGGCGCCCTCGCCGGACACGGCCAGCTCACCCGCCCGGTGCTCGGCCGCCGCCAGGGTCAGCAGGTCGTCCAGCAGGGCCTCCAGGCGGTCCAGCTCCCCGACCGCGCCCTCGTACGTCCGCGCGGCCGACGCGGGCAGCGACGACCCGAGCGCGTCGACCCGCAACCGCAGCGCCGTCATCGGGTTGCGCATCTGGTGCGAGGTGTCCGCGACCAGCCGCCGCTGCTGGTCCAGCGCCGCCGTGACCGTGTCCGACATCCGGTTGAAACCCGCCGTCAGCTGCCGCAGCTCGGGCGGCCCGGCCAAGTCCGCGTGCACCGGCCGCAGCCCCGCGGTCAGGTCGCCCACCGCGCGGTCCAGCCGCCGCATCGGGCCCAGCACCCACCGCGTCGCCCCGAGCGCGAGCCCGGCACCGGCCAGCGTCACCAGCGCCGCCCCGGCCAGGACCGCGAACCAGCTGCGGCCCACGTCCGCCGCGGCCGCCGCCACCGACGCCCGCAGCACCACCGCTCCCGACACCTTCGTGCCCGTCCCGGCCGGCCGCGCCAGCAGCGCCGGCGTCCGCGACCACGGCCGCACGGTCGCCGCGGGCTGGCTCGGCTGGTTCCGCAACGCGGCGTCGACCAGCTCCGCCACCACCGGGTCCGACGCGCTCAGCCCACCGGTCTCGGCCACCGGCGCGCGCCGGGTGGTGACCACCACGATCCCCTCGCCGTACAGCTCGGTGTACCGCGTCACCTCCGCCCGCAGCGCCGACGCGTCACCCGCGGCGACCGCCTGGTCGGCCAGCGCCGCGAACCGGTCCAGGTCCGCGGTCCGCGCGAGCAGCAGCTGCTGGGTGCGCTCGGTGGCGGTCACGGTCAGCAGCGGCAGCGCGAACCCCGCGGTCGCGAGCACGACGAAGGCCAGCAGGACGGCCAGGACCCGGGTGCGCACCTACGCGCCCAGCCGGTAGCCGAACCCGCGGATCGTGGTCAGCAGCTCCGGCCGCCGCAGCTTCGCCCGCAGCTGCGTCAGGTGCACGTCCAGCGACCGCGACACCGCCACGTACGCGTCGCCCCACACCTCGTCCATCAGCTGCTGCCTGCTCACCGCCGTGCCCGCCCGCCGCGCCAGCGCCGCCAGCACGGCGAACTCCTTCGCGGTCAGCTCGACCTCCGCGCCGCCCACCACGACCCGCCGCGCGCCGAGGTCCACCTCGATGTCGCCGACGACGACCACCTGCGGTTCCGGCCGCGCGGCCGCGGCCCGCCGGGTCACCGCCTCGATCCGGGCCAGCAGCTCGCTCAGCCGCACCGGTTTGACCAGGTAGTCGTCCGCCCCGAGCCGCAGCCCGCGCACCACCGACCGTTCGTCGCCGCGGGCGGTGAGCACGATGACCGGCAGCGTGCTCACCGCCCGCAGCTTGCGCAGCACTTCCAGGCCGTCCAGGTCGGGCAGGCCGAGGTCGAGCAGGGCCAGGTCGGCGTCGCGGTGGGCGAGCAGCGCGTCCTCGCCGCGCCGCACCCGGGTGGGCTGGTGGCCGTGCGCGCCGAGCGAGTCGACGAGGGCATCGGCCACCCCGTCGTCGTCCTCGACCAGCAACACGCGCACGGCCCTACACACTACGGGCGGTCCATCGCCGAGTCCTTGCTGGTGTCCCGCATCCGCACGTAGATGACCAGCGAGGCGAACACGACCGCGGTCACGTACCAGAAGAACAGCGACTCGTGCCCGGCCTGCTTGAACCACAGCGCGATGTACTCGGCGGTGCCGCCGAACACGGCGACCGCGACCGAGTAGGGCAGCCCGACGCCCAGCGCGCGGATGTTGGTCGGGAACAGCTCGGCCTTCACCACCGCGCTGATCGAGGTGTAGAGCGCGCTGATCGCCAGCGGCACCACCATCAGCACGAACGCGAACACCGGGTTGCGCGTGTGCGCCAGCAGCGTCAGCGACGGCACGGTCACCAGCGTGCCCAGCACCCCGAACCCGATCAGCAGCGGACGGCGGCCCACCCGGTCGGACAGCGCCCCGTACAGCGGCTGCAGCAGCACGAACACCACCAGCGCGAAGAAGTTGATCCACGCCGCGTTCGGCTTGCTGATGCCGCTGGTGTTGACCATGAACTTCTGCAGGTAGGTCGTGTAGGTGTAGAAGAACAGCGTGCCGCCCATGGTCAGGCCGACCACGAGGGCGACCTCCTTGGGGTGCTTGGCGAGCGCCTTGAGCGTGCCGTGCGCGGCGCGGTCGCGGTCGGCCTTGGCGGCCTCGAAGTCGGCCGACTCGTCCATGCCGCGGCGCAGCCAGAACACGATCAGCGCGCCGATCGCGCCGATGCCGAACGCGATCCGCCAGCCCCAGCTGTCCAGCTGCTCGGTGGTCAGCACCTGCTGCAGCAGGATCTGCACCGCGAGCGCGACCAGCTGGCCCGCGATCAGCGTGACGTACTGGTAGCTCGAGTAGTAGCCGCGCTTGCCGCGCGTGGCGACCTCCGACATGTACGTCGCCGAGGTGGAGTACTCGCCACCGACCGAGATGCCCTGCAGCAGCCGCGCCAGCACCAGCAGCAGCGGCGCGGCGATGCCGATCGAGGCGTAGCCCGGCGTCAGTGCGATCAGCAGCGAACCCGCGGCCATCAGGCTGACCGACAGCGTCAGCGCCGAGCGCCGCCCGAACCGGTCGGCGTAGCGGCCGAGCAGCCAGCCGCCGAGCGGCCGCATCAGGAACCCGACCGCGAACACGCCCGCGGTGTTGAGCAGCTGCGCGGTCGAGTCGCCCTTCGGGAAGAAGGTGGCGGCGAAGTACACGCTGAACGCGGTGTAGGCGTACCAGTCGTACCACTCGATCAGGTTGCCGACCGAGCCGCGGAGGATGTTGCTCACCACGCGGCGCCCGGCGCGCCGGTCCGCCCCGGCGTCGATGCCAGTCGTCATCAGGAACTCCCTTGTCTCATGACCGCGGACCACGTTCGGTGGCGGGGGCCACCGCGGACAAGGGAGTGCGCGCAGACCTAACAGTCCCTTAAGCCGGCACGCCTCGTGACCGGGCTCACCGGGTTACTTCCAGGTAGTGGGCCGGGCGGTGCTGCCCCGCCTCCGGGCCGCCGGATAACCTCACCGGGCAACTGAGGGAAATCGAACGAGGAGTGTCACGTGGGACGGTCCGTACTGGTCACCGGCGGCAACCGCGGCATCGGCCTGGCCATCGCCCGGGGCCTCGCCGAGGCCGGGCACCAGGTGGCGGTGACGCACCGCGGGTCCGGCGCGCCGGAGGGCCTGTTCGGCGTGCAGGCCGACGTCACCGACAGCGAGCAGGTCGACGCGGCGTTCAAGCAGGTCGAGGAGCACCAGGGCCCGGTCGAGGTGGTCGTGTCCAACGCCGGCATCACCGACGACACGCTGCTCATGCGGATGAGCGAGGACCAGTTCACCCGGGTCGTCGACGCCAATCTCACCGGCGCCTACCGGGTCGCCAAGCGCGCCTCGCGCGGCATGCTGCGCGGCAAGTGGGGCCGGTTCATCTTCATCTCGTCCGTGGTGGGCCTCTCCGGCGGCGCCGGGCAGGTCAACTACGCCGCGAGCAAGGCCGGCCTGGTCGGCATGGCGCGGTCGCTGGCCCGCGAGCTGGGCTCGCGCAACATCACCGCGAACGTGGTGGCGCCCGGGTTCATCGTCACCGACATGACGAACGCGCTGACCGACGACCAGCGCAACGCGGCGCTGAACCAGATCCCGGCGGGGCGCTACGGCGACACCGCGGACATCGCCGCCGCGGTGCGCTTCCTGGCCTCCGACGAGGCGGGTTACATCAACGGCGCCGTGCTGCCGGTCGACGGCGGCCTCGGCATGGGCCACTGACCCTCTTCTCCCGAACCGACACCGAAAGGACTGGCGTGGCCGGACTTCTGGAAGGTAAGCGACTGCTGATCACCGGGGTGATCACCGACGGCTCGATCGCGTTCCACGCGGCGAAGGCCGCGCAGGAGCAGGGCGCGAAGGTCGTGCTCACCGGTTTCGGCCGGCTTTCGCTGGTGGAGCGCATCGCCAAGCGCCTGCCGGAGGAGGCGCCGGTGATCGAGTTGGACGTGCAGAACACCGAGCACCTGGACACGCTGGCCGACCGCGTGCGGGAGCACGTCGACGGCCTGGACGGGGTGCTGCACTCGATCGGCTTCGCGCCGCAGTCCTGCCTCGGCGCGCCGTTCCTGGACGCCCCGAAGGAGGACGTCTCGGTCGCGGTCGAGGTCTCGGCGTACTCGTTCATGTCGCTGACCAAGGCGCTGCTGCCGCTGCTGTCGCGTGGTTCTTCGGTGGTCGGCATGGACTTCGACGCGCGCGTGGCATGGCCGGCCTACAACTGGATGGGCGTGGCGAAGGCGGCGCTGGAGTCGGTCAACCGGTACCTGGCGCGGGACCTGGGCCCGCAGGGCATCCGCGTGAACCTGGTGGCGGCGGGCCCCGTCAAGACCATGGCCGCCAAGTCCATCCCGGGCTTCGGCGAGCTGGAGGGCGGCTGGGGCGACCGCGCCCCGCTGGGCTGGGACGCCGAGGACCCGACGCCGGTCGCGAAGACCATCTGCGCCGTGCTGTCGGACTGGCTGCCTGCCACCACCGGCTCGATGATCTGGGTCGACGGCGGGGTGCACGCGCTCGGACTCTGACCCCTGAGCGGGCGTGAAGGCGGCCACAGCGGCAGAATCTCTTACCGTGAGTTACGACGCGCTGCTGTGGCTGTCCTTCGGCGGTCCGGAGGGACCGGACGACGTCATGCCGTTCCTGGAGAACGTGACCCGGGGACGGGGGGTGCCGCGCGAACGCCTGCTCGAGGTCGCGGAGCACTACCAGCACTTCGGTGGCGTGTCGCCGATCAACCGGCTCAACCGCGAGGCGATCGCCGCGGTGGAGAAGGAGCTGGCCGCGCAGGGCATCGACCTGCCGGTGTACTTCGGCAACCGCAACTGGGAGCCGATGGTGGAGGACACCGTCGCCCGCATGACGGCCGACGGGGTGCGCCGCGCGCTGGTGTTCCCGACCAGCGCCTACGGCGGTTATTCGGCGTGCCGCCAGTACGACGAGGACATCGAGCGGGCCCGCGCCGCCGTCGGTGCGGGCGCGCCGGAACTGGTGAAGCTGCGGCACTTCTTCGACCACCCGCTGTTCGTCGGCGCCTTCGCCGACGCGCTGCGCGCCGCGCTGGAGCAGGTGCCCGGCGCGCGGGTCGTGTTCACCGCGCACTCGGTGCCGGAGAGCGCGGACAAGGCCGCCGGGCCGCCGGAGGAGGGCGGGCGGCGTTACTCGCGGCAGATCCACGAAGCCGCGCGCCTGGTGGCCGCGCAGGCCGGGGTCGCCGAGTACGACGTGGTGTGGCAGTCGCGGTCCGGGCCGCCGCAGGTGCCGTGGCTGGAGCCGGACATCGTCGACCACATCGACGCGCTGCACGCTGCTGGTGTCCAGGGCGTCGTCGTGTGCCCGGTCGGGTTCGTCTCCGACCACCTCGAAGTGATCTGGGACCTGGACAACGAGGCCGCCGAGCGCGCCGCCGAGCACGGCATGGGCTTCGCCCGCGCGGCGACCCCGAACGGCGACCCGCGGTTCGCGGAGCTGGTGGTGGAGCTGGTGCGCGAGCACCTGGCGCAGGCGCCGGTGCGGAAGCTGTCGGACTTCCCGCCGGCCGGCTGCACCGTGAACGGCGCGCCGTGCGCGGTCGGGTGCTGCGAGCCCGTGAAGCGCCCGGCCCGCTGAGTCAGCCCGCGGCGACCTCGTCGAGGACTTCCCGCGCCCGGTCCAGCGCGGTGTGCCAGCCGCCCGGGTCGGGCCGGGGGAAGACGTACTCCAGCTCGACGTCGCCGAAGGTGCGCGTGAGGTAGCGCTCGTCCCAGTGCGCGGGCTGCCAGTAGGCCTCGATGCGGGTCACGTCGCCCGCCTCGACGCCGTGGTCCGCCGAGACCCGTTCCCAGGCCTGGCGGAAGGCGTCGACGGCCTGCGCGGGCGCGGACTCGGTGAAGACCGCGCCCGCGCCGGTGGTGAACGAGATGAGGTTGCGGGCCGGGTCCACGTAGTCCATGAGGTTCCCCCTGCGGTCCGGGCTGGAGACGCGGTGATCAAACCATGGACCGCTCCGGCGCGCTCGTCGGCCGAGTGCTGATCCACCAGGCGCACGGGCCGCAAGCCACCAGCGAGCGTCCTGAGTGGACAGCACGCGAGAGCGGGTCCGTCAGCTGTGCAGCGCCTCGGCGACGGTGGGGCGGACGTCGAGCACCTCGGTGAGCCCGGTGATCTCCAGCGGCCGCAGCACGCGCTGGTCGGAGGCGACGACCCGGACGCGCGTGGCGTCACCGCAGCGCTGCTGCAACCCGACCAGCACCCGCATCCCGGCGGAGCCGAAGTACTCCACGCCGGTCAGGTCGACGACCAGCACCGGCGGAATCCGTTCGGCCGACTCGGTCAGGGCCTGCTCCAGGTGCGTGGCGCTCTCCAGGTCCACGTCGCCCGCGACGCGCACCACGACCTCGCGGTCCAGGACGTCGACGCCGACGCGCAGCTGCTCGCGCCCCGGCCCGCCCCCGGGAGCACCGTGCTCAGCCATCACCGCCCCAGTCTGGCAAACGGCGTGCGGGCGGCACCAATGCGCCGGCGTGGGTTCTCACCGCGCGGCGCGCGCGTTCAGCAGGTGGGTCAGCAGGTCGCGCCAGCTGACGATGCCGACCACCTTGCCGTGGTCGACCACCGGCAGGCAGCGCTGGTGCGAATCGACCAGGCCGGTCGCCACCGCCGCGACGTCCGCGTCGGCAGGCGCCCGCATTACCCGCCCGACCGGACCGTGATCGCGTCGATGTCGGGCATGACGTCCCTGTCTGACTCGCGATCGGCACCGTGGTCGCCCGGCCTATCTGCCCGCCTAGGGCGTGTCTGACAAAGATCGCGGTTGGTGGCTGGGATGCTGCTGGTCGTGTCGCGGTTTCAGATGCTCTCGGATGAGCAGTGGGCGTTGATCGAGGACTTGTTGCCGGCGCGGACCGGTAGGCCGGGCAGGCCGTTTTCGGACGCGCGGGCGATGGTGGAGGGGATCATCTACCGGTACCGCTGTGGGCTGGCGTGGCGGGATGTGCCGGGAGTGTTCGGGCCGTGGCAGACGATCTGGACCTGGCACCGCCGGCTGGCCCAGGAAGGCACCTGGGATGTGGTGCTCCAGCGGCTCCAGGCCTTCGCGGACGCCACGGGGCTGATCGACTGGTCGGTCTCGGTCGACTCCAGCATCGTGCGGGTGCATCAGCACGCCACGAACATCACCCGCCACACAGGGGGCTGGATCGAACTACACGAAACCCGGAATCGAGCCGCTTGACCACGCCATCGGCCGCTCCCGCGGCGGCTGGACCACCAAGATCCACCGTGTCGTCGACGGAAACGGACGCGCACTGGTCACGCTGCTGACACCAGGCCAGGCCGGGGACTCGCCGATGTTCGAGCCGCTGATGGCCCACCTTCAGGTGCCCCGACAGGGCGGCGGGCGAGCACGGACCCGCCCCGACCGGGTCCGCGCAGACAAGGCCTACTCCTCCCGCGCCATCCGCACGCACCTACGCAGGCGGGGGATCCAGGCGGTCATCCCCGAACCGGCCGACCAAGCCCGACACCGCAAACGCCGCGGGGCCCGCGGCGGACGACCACCCGCCTTCAACGAGGTCGACTACCGCGGACGCAACGTCATCGAACGCAGCTTCAACCAGCTCAAACAATGGCGCGGCATCGCCACCCGCTACGACAAGTTGGCCACGCTCTACCGCGCCGCCATCCTCATCCACGACGTCATCACCTGGACAAAGACATTGTCAGACACGGCCTAGGGATCGGGAAGCGTTTTCCGGCCCGGGTTGCTGGCAGACTGCGGCCGTGACGTTGTTGTTCGAGGGTGAGCTGCACGTGCACTACGGGCAGTTCTACGTGGAGAGCCGGACCGACGAGTTCTTCGACGGGCTGGCCGACGCCCGCGGCGGTCAGTCGAACGGTCTGTGCGGGGCCGCGGTGCCCGGTCTGCTGTTCCTCATCACCGGCCTGCACACCGGGAACGTCGAACTCACCGTGGAGGTCCTGGACGGGCCCGCGCCGGTGGGGGAGGACTGGGAGGAGGTCGTCGAGGTGTCGTTCCGGCCGCGAACGGCGGCCGTGCAGCTGGTGCAGTGGGCGGCGGAAGCGAGCTGGCCCCTCGACCTCGAACCCGTCGACTACCGCGTGCGGTACTGCGCGTCGGGCATTGAGCAGGCGCGGGCGAAGGACACCCGGCTGACCGGCGAACCCCCGCTCGACCGGTACCTGCTGCAGTTGTGGCCCGCGCCCCCGGCGGCCGACGTGGTCGTCCGGGAGACCAGCGCGACCGCCGCCTACTGGCACAAGCACGCCCGGACGCTGCCGCCGCCACCCACTCCGGAGCAGCGGGCGGAAGCCCGGCGGCGGGAACGTCTGGAACGCGAACGGGCCCGCCGGGAGGCCGCACGTGCCGCCGAAGCCCGGCGCTGGGGCGGGCGGCCGCCGGGTGAACGGATCAAGCGCGTGAACGGCGGTCTGATCCTGGCGCGGCTCGACCGGGATCTCACCGACGCGATCGAGCGGCTCGACGAGGCCACCCAGCGCGCCGTCGCCGGGTGGCTGGCTCGCCGGGCCTGCGACGAGGCCGGCCTGAGCGACCTCGACTGGGTCGCCCCGGCGCTGGCCGCGCTGGGGGACGGCGAAGCGGTGCCGCCGTTCGACGACCACGCCGCGGTTTTCGAGCGGCTGCACGGCGACGACCGCGTCGCCTACACGGCGGTGCCGTCCTACGACGGGCGCCACGACCGGGTTTCGCAGCAGCACGCGGCCCTGCCCGCGGTCCTGTCTGCCGTGGCGGGCGACCCGCTGGCGGCGGCGCTGGAAACCCTGTTCCACGCCACGGTGACGTTCGGCAGCGGCTATCCCCGCCTGCACGCCGAGGTGCGCCGCGCGTTCCTGAGGCCCGCTTAGAGGTCGTAACAGAATGATCTTGGTGTGGTTTGATGTCTCCCGTTGTTGATCTTGTGTCGGGAGGTTGTTGGTGGCGCAGCGTAGGCCGTGGGA